>NZ_QKRS01000020.1:99976-101304 GCF_024261405.1 Pseudomonas sp. FBF18
CCTGCCGCCCGCAGCAGGCGGCACTCAACCCGTCGCCGGCCGCGCTGCGCATTGCCGTCGACCTGCACCCGGCGCAGTGGCGGGTGCTCAAGTGCCGTGGCGGGCTGGCCCCGGCCACCCCGATCGCCATGGCCGGGCGAGGGTGATGGGCGATGCTGTGGGCCTGCATCCTGCTGCCGCAACTGGCACTCGACAGCGTGCTGCGCGGTCGCGACGACCCCCAGGCGCCGCTGGTGCTGCTCAGCGGCCCGGCGCAGCGGCGCGTGTTGCAGGCGGTCAACCCGGCGGCCCGGGCCCTGGGGCTGCGCGCCGGGCAGAGCCTGAGCACCGCGCAGGCGCTGGCCAGCAGTTTTACCTGCGTCGAGCATGACCCGGCGGCGGTCGAGCAGTTGCAGCAATTGCTGGCCGCCTGGGCCTACCAGTTCAGTTCGCAGGTCAGCCTGCATTACCCACGCACCGTGTTGCTCGAAGTCGAATCCAGCCTGGGCCTGTTCGGGCCCTGGCCGCTGTTCGAGGCCCGCCTGCGCAAGGAGCTGGGCGAGCTGGGGCTGCGTCATCGCATCGTGCTGGCCAGCAACCCGGTGGCGGCGCGCATGCTGGCCAACGCCCATGACGGGCTGGCACTGAACGACGCCCAGGCCACCCGCGCCGCCCTTGCGCAGATGCCCGTGGACCGCATCGGCCTGCCGGTGGAGGCCGCCACGGCCTTGTCGCGCATGGGCCTGCGCGACCTTGGGCAGGTGCTGGGGTTGCCGCGCGACACCCTGGCCAGGCGTTTTGCCGCCAGCGTGCAGGTGCACCTGGATCGCCTGCTGGGCCTGCGCCCCATGGCGCTGGCGTGCTACCGGCCGCCGGACCGGTTCGAGGCGCGGCTGGAACTCAACTTCGATGTGGAATCGCACCAGGCGCTGTTGTTTCCGTTGCGCCGGTTGATTGCCGACCTGGCGGCGTTCCTGGCCAGCCGTGACGGCGGCGTGCAGCGTTTTACCCTGCACCTGGAACATGCCCGGGGCGTCGCCACGCCGGTGGTGGTCGGCCTGCTGGCCGCCGAACGCGAGGCGGGCATGCTGTTCGAGCTGGCACGCGGGCGCCTGGAGCAGTTGAGCCTGCCCGCACCGGTGCGCAGCGTGCGCCTGGTGGCCGACGACCTGCCGGCGTTCGTGCCGCAACCGGGCGAGCTGTTCAATGCGCGGCCCCAGCAGCAACAGGGCTGGGAGCAACTGCGCGAGCGTTTGCGTGCACGCCTGGGCGATGAGAGCGTGCGGGCTGTGCAGGCTTTTGCCGACCACCGCCCCGAGTGCGCCTGGCAGGCGGCAGGCGGCGCCCCG
>NZ_QKRS01000021.1:0-90440 GCF_024261405.1 Pseudomonas sp. FBF18
CTCGTCTGTAGGCCTTTATCCCAAAGGCCTAGGGAAATGTATGCACAGGGTTATCCACATTTGAGTGCGCAAGAAGTTGCGCAGTTGGTAAAAACGGCAGGGTAGGTTTTCAGCGCTTGAAAAGCGAAAAAACACGCCCCCAACAGCCCCCTTTCGACGCCAGCGCCTCCTGCAGTTGCCGCGCACTGATCGTGCGCTGGGCAGGGTCGAATGCCAGCGCAATTTTCAGCGCAGGCCAGCAGTGCGCGGGCAGGTTCGACGGGCGCGTCAGCGTGCGATCGAGCTGCTCGGCGCGGGCCTGAGTTGAAGGCAGGCGCCGATAGGGATGCTTGCCGCTGGCCAGCTCGTAGATCAGGCAGGCCACCGCATACATATCCGCCGCCGCACCCAGCGTGCCGTGTTCCAGCAGTTCCGGTGCAGCGTAGCCAGGCGTCCAGGCGTTGAAGCGCTCGCGGCTGAGGTGGGCCAGCCCCGAAAGCACACCGGCGTCGGCCTGGCCAAGACCAAAATCGAACAGGCGCACGCCGTCTTCGCCGAGCATCACGTTGCTCGGCTTGAGGTCACCGTGAAACACGCCCCGGGCATGGCAGCAGGCCAGGGCTTCCAGCAGCGGCAACACGATCGCGTTCAACGCCTGCCCGTGCAGGCCCAGCGGTTGCTCGCACAGCAGTTTGTCCAGTGCAGGCCCACGCAGCAGCTCCAGGGTGATGAAGGCGCGCTGGCTCGGCGGGTCGATCTCGAAGCTGTACAGGTTGACCACCTGCGGGTGCGCCACGTGCCGGGTCAGGGCAAACTCGCTGAACAGCAGCGCGTTGGCATCCGGCGAGGCGGCCAGCGCCTCGCTCATGAGCTTGATCGCCACGCAGGGCTGCGGGTCACCGAACTGCTCGCGCAGCAGATCGCGGGCGCGATAGACCATGCCCATGCCGCCGGCACCGAGCAGGCGTTCGAGCCTATAGCGCCCGGCCAGCACCTGCGGCAGCGGCACCAGCGGCGGTGTCGGCGCCGGCTTTTTCTTGCCTGTGCGGCGCCCCTTGCGCTTGGCCGCAGCGGGCGCCGGGGCGGCCAACTGGCCGTTGACGAAGGCGAAATAGGTGAGGTTGGCGTCGCGGGATTCGGTGGCCAGCAAGGCACCGAGGTCGGGCTGGTGTCTGCTCATTGGCGAATCACCACTGCGGTCAGGTTGTCCCCCGCCGCGCCGCGCAATGCCCCTTCGAACAGACGCTCCAGCGCGACCTGCGCCGACGCCAGGCTCAACGCCTTGCCCAGTGCATCGCTGCTCAGTTCCTGATACAGGCCGTCGCTGCACAGCAGGAACGCATCGCCCGGGTATACCTGCAGCTCCAGCACCTCCAGGGTCAGCTGCTCGCTGGCGCCAAGGGCGCGGGTCAGGGCGCGAGCGCCCGGTTGCGCCCGCGCCTGCTCCGCGCTCATCTGGCGCTGGTCGATCAACTGCTGCTGCAACGAATGGTCTCGTGACAGCTGATAAAGACGCTGCTGGCGCCACAGGTAGCAGCGGCTGTCACCGGCCCAGATGCACGCGGCACGCTCGCCCTCGAGCAGCAGCGCCACCACCGTGCTGCCCATGATGCTGTCGTGATGTGCATCCGTGACGGTCAGTTCCTGGCCAAGGCGCCGGTTGATCCAATGCAGGCACCCGCGCACCCCTTCCAGGCGCTCGTCAAAACTGCCATGGGCCGGCAACTCGGCCAGGCTGGCGACGATCAGCTGGCTGGCCAGGTCGCCACCGCGGTAGCCGCCCATGCCATCGGCCACCACCCACAGGCCCTGCGCCGGGCACTCCAGAAAGGCGTCCTCGTTGCGCATGCGCACCTTGCCAGCATCCGTGCGCGCCGCGCTGCGCCAGCGTGCTCCAACCTGCATCTAGAGCGACCCCGGTAGACGAAAGCCGCGTAACACGCCAACGTCGAAAGGGTTGGGCGCACGCTGGCTGCTGAGCAGGTAGTTGGCCCGCAGCCCGCCCACTTCGGCCTTGAGCACCAGCACGTCGCGGCCCTTGAGGTACTCGGTCTGCATCAGGTCGAACAGGCGGAACAGCGACCACGGCCCGGTGTTCTTCTCGATGCCGATCGGGCGCTCGACCATGCGTTCGAGCACCAGGCTTGCGCGACCGTCCTGGGCATCGGTCGGCCAGTTGAAGGTCATGGGCACCACCGGGCCGTGGCGATAGTCCAGCTGCCGATCGCCAAAGCGGAACTCGGCGCGGCTCACCGCCGAGTCCAGGGTGTAGGGCTCGAGCCTGAACTGCACCTGCGGCTGCGCCGGGTTCTCGGCGAAGAAGCTCTGGCGAATCGTCTGGGTCCTGGCCATCTGGTCCAGGTAGACCCGCGAGATCGGCAGGCTCTGGCCGTCGATGCTGCGCAGGCGGTAACTGCCCGGGTCGCCGCTGATGAACGGGCGCAGGTAGGTGTCGAAGAAGCGCTCGGCGATGCCCTGGGCCTTGAAGAACTCGCGAAAGTCGTTGATCGCCACGTCACTGGTGCTGTGGGCATCGAACGGGTAGCGCTGCTGGATCGACTCACCGTAGAAGCCGTACAGCTCGCTCTGGTAGCGCTCGTTGACGTACTGGTAGGCATCGTTGAGTACCAGCCGCCAGCTGTCTTCGGCCAGCAGGTTGAACCAGCCATTGAGCGGTCGCGGCAGACGCCCGGAGGCGTTGCGCAGGGCGCTGAGCGCATCGCGCTGGCCCCCCATGCGGGTCTTGGCAAGCTCGAAGGCCATCTGCTCCGGCTGGCTGGCGCGCGCGATGCCGGCCATCTGCAGTTGCAGGTCGTTGAGCGCCTGCAGCGCCGGGGTGAGGTCGGCGGAGGGGCCATTGTTTTCGTCCAGCAGCCGATGCAGGGATTCGAAACGCCGCTGCAGGGACTTCTTCGCGGTGTCGGGCAGCGGCTTGGCCGCCACGGCGGGCTTGCTCGCCAGGGCGCCCTGGACCTTGCCGGCCACGGCGACCGCCGTGTTGGCCTTCTTGCCCAGCTTGACCCCCTTGGCCGGGTCGCTGGCCGGTGCCTCGGCGGGCTCATCGGTGCTGCCCGGCACGGGCTCGAAACGGGTGTTGTCGCGCACCTGCACCAGCAGTTGAAGTACCGGCGAGTTGGCCGAGGTGAGCCCGGCGAGCTGATCGGCGCCCTCGCCGGCATCGCCGAACGGTTGCAGGCCGACCTGGCCGACAGCCTCGCTCCAGTGGTTGGCGTAGTCGCGAAAGTACAGCTGTTCCAATCCTACCAGCAGGCGGCGCATGTCCATGTCGCTGATGCCGCTGCCCTCACCCAGGACCCAGTTGTCACGCAGCAGCTCGCTGACCAGGGTCGAGCCCTGTACCGAGAAATACTGCTCGTAGCCCTGCTGGGTGTAAAACCCCGGAATCACGTAGTCGGTGCCGAAAAACAGCCCGCCCTGGGGGCCCAGGTGCTGGCTGAGGCGGTAGTCGGGCAGGCTGCTGGCCTGCTCGCGCAGTACCCGGTACACCACGTTGACCAGCGATTCGCTGCGCAGCACCTTGCGTGCCTGGGCCACCAGTTGCGGGTCCAGCGGGTAGCTGAATGGCAATTGCAGCAGGCGTTCGAAATGCCCGTTGAGCCCGTTTTGCACCGCCGTGTTGCCCGCGTAGCGGCGCGACCAGTCAGCAGCTACCCACTCCTGCAGCCAGGCGGCTTCGCGGCGGTCGGGCATGCTCAGCATCAGGTAGGCACGCAGGCTGTTGAGCAGGCGCTCACGGTCGCGCAGGTTGCCACGTATCTGCCCTTCGAGCTGTTTGGCCACCCGTGGCAGCAGTTGGGTGTGCAGGTCCTGTTCGTAGGCACTGCGAAGCAACGGATTGCTCTGCTCGCCCTGGTACAGGCCCAGGCGTTCATGCAGTGACGCATCACCCGAAGGCGGGAATACCTGGGTCGCGGCATAGCTGCTGTCCAGCGGCTTGAGCGCGGCCATGGCATCGCTTTGCGGGGTCAGCGCTGCACGCTGCCCGGCCCACACCTGACCGAGCCCGCGCAGTTGCTCGAGGCGGTCGTGGTTGGCACTGAAACCGCACGCCCACAGCAACCCGCAGCACACCAGTACGCCCAGCGCGCCGACATACAGTGCGCGCTGACCCCAGTCGATGCGTCGCCGCTCGCGCTGGTCGAGGCCGGCCAGGTCGGCCTCGGGGAAGATGACCCGGCTGAGCAGGTGATGGATGAACCGCGAACGCCCGCTGCGCAAGGTGGGTAGCACCGTGCTGGGCAGGCCCAGGCTGGCCCCGATGCTGGCGGTGTCCGGGTCCAGTTGCTGGACAAGGTGCGGCGCACTGGTGAGGTAGAACCCGCGAAGCTGGCTGGCGCGCTGGTAGCGATTGCCGGTGAAGGCGATGTCGACGAACAGGCACAGCTGCTCGCCGATCTGCGCCAGCTGGTGCGGGAAGTCGAGGATGCGCGCGCGCCGCTGTGTATCGCGCTCGTGGTGCATGCGCATGATCACCTGGCTGTTGAGGCGCCGCAGCAGCGCCTCGAAGGCCTGGCGCAGCACGGCCACATCGGTGCCGTTCTGCGCCTTGGTGAAGGTGCTGCCCAGTACCTGGTCGCTTTCTTCACGGCTGAGCTGGTCGAAGAAATCGTCGAAGCCCTGCAACTGGTCGGCCTTGCTCAGCACCAGGTACACCGGCACCTGGACATGCAGGGTCTGCTGGATTTCCTGCAGTCGCGCATGGACCTGGCGCGCCAGGTTTTCCAGGCCCTTCTCGTCGCCACTGCGCAGCAGCTCGACCGGCACGCTGACCAGCACGCCGTTGAGCGGCCGGCTGCGGCTGCGTCGACGCAGCAGGTTGAGCAGGGTACGCCAGGCACTGGCGTCGACCTCGGCGGTTTCCTGGGTCAGGTAGCGTCCGGCGGTGTCGATCAACACCGCGTGGTCGGCAAAATACCAGTCGCAATGACGCGTACCGCGGGTGTCGCGGGTGAGTTGGCGGTCCAGTTTGTTGAGCGGAAACTCCAGGCCGGAAAAGTCCAGCAGGCTGGTCTTGCCACTGCCCTGGGGGCCGATCAGCAAGTACCAGGGCAGGTCGTTGCGCCAGCGCTCGCTGCGCCCGCCATACAGGCTCGAGCCCTTGAGCGTACGCAACGCCTCGCTGAAGCGGCTGCGCAGTTCCTTGTGGTCCTCATCGATGCGCGCTTCACGGCGCAGGCGTTCCTGGCCGTCCTCGCTCTCTTCGACAGCCTTTTTCTGCACCCCGGCGCGCCAGCTGGCGAACACCATGCCCAGCCCCCAGCACAGGAACAGCGCACTGATGGTCAGCAGACGCGAGGTGGCCGAGGCCCAGAAGCGGTGATCGTCGACTGCCAGCAGCGGCCCCACGAACCACACCAGCAGTACCAGCGACAGCACCAGCAACAGCGTCCATACCCACGTCTTGCGCAAAAAATCGCCGACTTTCTTGAAGAAGTTTTTCATCACACGTCCCTGTTCTACTACTGCGCCTGGACCGTTTCCGGGTCAAGCTGCTGAAAAGGTTGCAGCACGGCCTCGCGCTGCTCGCCCAACACCCAGGCGAACCCCGAATACATCACCACCAGGCAGATCAGCGCGAACAGCGTGACCATCCACCACGGCACCACCCGCACCAGGCTGCGACGCTGGTCGTTGAGCCCTTCCCACTGCGGCGAAAGTTCGCGCGGGGCATCCCCGCGCAGTTGCCGCACCTGGCGGAACAAGGCGTCGCGAATCCCTTCGAGTTCGAGCATGCCGCGCACCATCACGCGGTACTTGCCCTCGAACCCCAGCGACAGGCACAGGTACATGAGCTCCAGCATCGGCAGGTGCTTGACCGGGTTCTTCGACAGACGATCGAGCAGCTGGAAGAACTTCTCGCCACCGAAGGTCTCGTTGTGAAAGGTGCTGAGCAGGCTCATCTGCGCCCACTCGCTCTCGTTGCCCCAGGAGGTGGTGACCACGGCCTCGTCGAGCACCGAACACAGCACGTAGCGCGCGGTCATCACCTGGCTGGGCTCGGCGCCGTTGTGCAGCGCATGGGCCTCGAACAGCTTGATGCCATGGGTGAGGGTCTGGTTGAGGGCGTCGAGATCTTCGCGGCTGTCGCTGTGCTTGAGCCGCACCACGTGCGAGAGCAGGTCCGAGGCGGCTGCCACCAGGGTGTTGAGGCTGATGTTGATGGCCTCGGCCGGGCCCAGGCGAGCCGAGTAGATCATACGGTCTTCCAGTTGCTCCAGGCGCGGCGTGGCCAACCCATCGGTCAGCGGAACCTGCCTGGGCGCCTGGCCCTGGCGGTCCACCAGCACGGTCTTGTCGTCCTGACGGTGTTCGATGTCCTTGTGCATGCAGTCAGTTCCTGATGGCCCAGAATTTCAGTTCGAGCTCGGCGAACTCGCCCGAGACGTGGAAGGCAAAACCACCGGAGCGCTCCAGCAGGGCCTGGTCTTCGGCGTTGAATTCGAGCAGGAAGTAGGTCTTGTTGGAATGGAACGGGATCTGCCGCGGCGCCACCGGCAACGGCACCACCTTGATGCCAGGCAGGTGCAGGTTGACCAGTTGCCGGATACGTTCCACCGGGCCGACCTTGAGGTGCGAGGGCAGGCGCGTGCGCAGGGTCTCGCTGTCGCAGTTGGCGCTGGCGGCCAGTACGAACGAGGCCGAGGCGAGCAGCGTCTGGTCGTGCACAGCGGCCACCAGGATGCCGTACTGGCGGGTTTGCAGGTCCAGTTCGATGGCGTGCTGTTCCAGCACCATCGACAGCACCTCGCGTATGCCGTCCATCAGCCGGCGAAAGCTCGCGCCCTGGTCGCTGTGCTGATAACGGCTGTCGGTACGCGGGCGCTTGGTGTCGCTGGCAAAGGTCGCCAGGTCCCCCAGCATGGTCAGCAGGGTGCGGTACAGCTCCTCGGGGTGCAGCTGGTCCAGGCCCAGGTAGTGACGCAGCAGCAGTTCGGTGCGATTGATCAGTTGCAGCATCATGAAGTCGCCCACCTCCGCGCCGCCGACCTTGCCGTTGGAACGGATGCGCTCGGCAATGGTGTCGCCACGGTGGCCGAGCATGCTGATCACCTCCTTGAGGCACGACAGCAGGTAGCTTGAAGCGTGGGTGTGGATGAAGGTCGGCACGAACTCGGGGTCCAGGCTGATCACGCCGTCCGGGGTGGTGTCGAGCACGGCGCACAGCTTGAGCTTGACGTAGGCCTGATCGCCCTGCTGCTCGCCCAGCAGCAGGCGAAAGTCCGGCCGTGCACAGCTGATGTCGCTGTTGATGTCGTCACCGGCGTTGGAGTCGCTGACCGGGGTTTCGTAGGCGATGTAGCGCGCCAGCACATCGGACTGCTCCAGTCGCCGGGTCTCGATGTGGTTGCCGGTCACCAGCGGCAGTGCCAGGTACACCGGCGTGTTGCCGGTGTTGGGCGGTATGTCCAGGGCCAGCGGCTCGATGTTGCTGCTGAGCTCGAACAGGCTGCCGTCGGGCAGCACGCCGCTGGCCTGGCTGACCACCAGCTTGCCCATGCTCAGGAACTGCTGGTCGATCTCCAGGCTGAGAAAACCCCAGTTGTAGCTGCCCAGCAGCTGGGTACGGGTTTTCATCTGGTAGTCGTAGTAGCGATCGTTGTGCTGGAAGTGCTGCGGACGCAGCAGCATGCCTTCCTGCCAAATGACTTTGTGCACATGCATGATCAGTTTTCCGTCCGGGCCAGTGTGGCGTTGCTGTTGCGAATGCCGGCCTGGTCCAGCGTCAGGCTGGCGCTGTTGAGTGCCTGCGGGGTGATCTGGACCACGTAGCGCCACTGGGTCTGCTCCAGGTCGCGGTAGGCCGCCAGCACGCCGACGTAGCGGCTGCCAGGTTCCACGCTCAGGCGCAGCGTCACGTGCTCACCGGGGCGCAGCTCCAGCTCTTCGCTGACCACCAGGTCTGGCGCCAGGGATTCCTTGGCCCGCTCGTACAGGCTGAAGAAGTCGGCATGCTCGAAGGCCACCGGGTGCTTGAGTTCGAACAGGCGCACCACGATCGGCGAGGGCCGGCCATTGAGGTCCGGGTTGAGCTGGTCACCGGCGTCGAGGGTCAGTTGCAGCTTGGTCAGTTCCGAGTACGGCGACAGCGCGGAGCAACCGGCCAGCAACAGCGCCAGCGCCATCAGGCCGGTGGAGAGAAAGGTCTTGCAGCGCAGCATGGGGATCATCCTTGAGCGTCGGTGTGAAGGGTGCCGATCAGGCGAACCTGTTCGGCGTAGGCCTGGGCGAAGTCGCGCGCCAGCAGGCGCTCGCTCCATTCATCGTCCTGGCCAAGGGCCTGGTGGTAGCGCACGTAGGCGCGCCACTGGCTGCCGGCAGTCCGCAGCAGCGGTGCCCGGCCGCGCTCGAACTGCAGGCCCAGCTGGCGTGGCGAAAAGTGCTCAAGCACACCCTGCAGCGCAGCGCGACAGGCCGTCAGCATCGCCACCTGATGCGCCTGCAGGTCGCGGTAGGCCTGGGTCAGTGCCTGGCTCGCAGGGAGCTGGCCGGGCGCGGCCGGGTGCAGCAACAGGCCCAGCGCCTGGCCGGCATCGGCGCTCGACTTCAACGGGTTGTGGCTGGCGCGGTGGGAGGTGGTCAGGGCCAGGCGCAACTCGTTCTTCAGTTCGCTGCGGGTGCGCAGGCTTTGCTGCACGCCGCCGATGCTCTGCTTGAGCAGGCCGGCCGCCTTGATCGCCAGGGCTTCACGGGCGCCAGGGTCGAGCCCGCCCAGATCGACCCCGAGGGCGGAACCAAAGGCTGCCCAGAACCGTTCGTTACATGCAGGTGCCGGCGGCGCCTGTGGTTCGTCGTCGGGTTCGGGCTGCGCCACCAGGTTGGGTACCAGCAGGCTTTCCATGTCTATGCGCGCGTAGTCGGGGCGCTGGCGGGCCACCGGTGCAACCGTGTCGAGTGCACTCAGTGCGTCGAGGGGCGAAGGCTCGACGTCCTGCTGGTCGAGGGCATGGAACGGGTCCAGCTCAAGAAAGGCGTCGTCAGGGATGATGCTGCCCGCGGCGCTGGGCAGGCCGACCTCGACATCGGCTGCGGTGCGGGTGACCAGGCGCGCGCGCACCTCGAAACCGCCCAGCAGGTACACGCTGTCCTGCTCGATTCGCTGCGCCTGCCCCTTGCGCAGCTGCGCACCGCTGCGTCCGTCGCGGGTGCCGTTGCTGCTGATGTCGGTGAGGAAGAACACGCCCTCCTGACAGGTGACCAGCGCATGTCGCTTGGAGACATGCCGCTGCGGGTCGCTGATGACCCAGTCGCACGCCTCGTCGCGCCCGATCACGCCGCCTGCACGGGTGAAGGTCTTGCTGCGTCCCTGCGTTTCAAGAACCAGTTCCATGTTGATGCTCCTTGCACTCACTTGCCGCGGTTGGCTGCCTGCGGATCGCCCAGCGGGCGATAGGTGTCGTCGTTGAATTTGTAATTGCCGCTACAGCCGCCCAGGCCGCTGAGCACGATCAGCGCCAGCAGCAAGGCGGGCCATTGACGAACAGACATTTGCAGATCTCCATCGGTGGGCATTGCACGGGGCGCCGCCCGCCGGGGGCAGCGCACGGTTGTAAGGGAAAATGCAGCATTGCTCGCCATGGCCGCTCAACCTTCGAACTCGCCAAGGTTGATGTTCAGCCGCCCCAGGCGGTACAGCAGGGTGCGCCGAGGCAGGCCCAGCTCGCGTGCGGCCAGGGTCTGGTTGCCGGCGTTCTTGCGCAGGCAGTCGAGCAGCCAGTGGCGCTCCACGTTTTCAAGGCGGTCGCGCAGGTTCAGCCCGCTGTCCCCCGACGGTACTTCGCTGGCCGGGGCAACATGCTCAGGCAGCAGGCACTCGCCGTCGCACAGCAACACCGCGCGCTCCACCAGGCCCTTGAGTTCACGCACGTTGCCCGGCCAGGCGAGCCCGTCGAGGTAGGCCAGTGCCGCCGGCGACCACTGCAGGGGCTTGCGCCCCAGAAACTCGCAGGCCTTGGCAGAGAAATGCCGGGCCAGCACTGGCACGTCGCCGCCGCGCTGACGCAGGGCCGGCAACTCGATGGGGAACTGCGCCAGGCGGTAGTACAGGTCTTCGCGAAAGCGCCCTTCGCTGACCAGCACCGCCAGGTCGCGGTGGGTGGCGGCGATGATGCGCACATCGATGGTGTGGGTGTCGTTGGAACCCAGCGGGCGGATTTCGCCCTCCTGCAGCACGCGCAGCAGCTTGGCCTGCAGCGACAGCGGCATGTCGCCGATCTCGTCGAGCAGCAGGGTGCCGCCGTGGGCGGCATCGAACAGGCCAGGGCGGTCGCGCAATGCGCCGGTGAAGGCGCCCCGGCGATACCCGAACAGTTCGCTCTCCAGCAGGTTCTCCGGCAGGGCCGCGCAGTTCTGCACCACGAACGGCCGGGTACCGCGCGGGCCGTAGTCGTGAATCGCCCGGGCCACGACCTCCTTGCCGGTGCCGGTCTCGCCCAGCAGCAGGACGGTGTAGGGGCTGTGCAGCACCTTGCTGATCAGCTGGTAGGCCTGGCGCATCGCGGCGCTGTTGCCGATCAGCCCGTAGTCGGTGGCGCCGGCGCGCGTGGCGGGCAGCGGCGCCGGCGGCGCCTCGGGCTGGTGCAGGCGTTGCAGCAACTCCATTTGCATCAGCACGAACGCCCCCAGCTGTCCCAGCGACTGGGCAAAGCCGCCCAGGTCGACGCTGGTACGGCTGGCACACAGCAGCAGGCCGGCGATGGCCTGGTGCGGGTTGAGCAGCGGTACGCACAGCAGCGACTGCCAGGGGCTGTGCAGCACCGGCAGGAAACTGGTGTCGAGCAGGCTGGCGGGCAGGTCGGCAAGGCTTACCGAACGGTTCTGGCACAGCGCGAACTGCAGCAGTTGCTCGCCGTTGTAATCCACCGGCACGCTGGCGGCAGCACGCGGCTGCAAGGCCCCGCCCAGCCATTCGGCGGCAAGGCTCAGCGAAGTGTGGGTGGCATCGAGCAGGTACAGCTGACTGAGTTCGCAACCGCTGAGCTCGGCCACCGCCTGCACGAAGCGCTCCTGCAGCGCGGGTTCCCGGCCCGTACGCGACAGGCTGGCGAAGTGCGTCAACAGGGCTTCGGCATAGCGCAAGGGCTGCGGCACGTGGGTGAACATCACCCCCACCTCAGGCAAACTCGCACCTCACGCCCGCATCGCCATCGAGCGTGGCATGCACCTGCTGCAACGACTCCCCGGCCGCCATCGCTGCCAGCAGCCGGTCAGCCACCTGCGGCATCAGGTGCAGGTCGAGCAGGTGGTCGATCAGCCGCGCGCCGCTGTCGCCCTGGGTGCAACGCTCGGCCAGGTGCTCGACCAGCGCCGGGGCATAGGTGAAACCCAGTTGCCGGCGCAGCAGCCGCTGGCCAAAGCGCTGCAGCTTGATCTCGACCAGCTCGCGCAGCACCGGGCCGCTCACCGGGTAGTAGGGCACCACACGCATGCGCGCCAGCAAGGCCGGTTTGAAATGCCTGCTCAAGGCGGGCCGTATGGCCTGTTCCAGTTGCTCGGCAGAGGGCCGTTCGGCGCCTTGGCAAAGGCTTGCGATCTGCTCGCTGGCCAGGTTGGAGGTCATCAGGATCAGGGTGTTGCGAAAGTCGATTTCGCGCCCCTCGCCGTCGTTGGCCACGCCCTTGTCGAAGATCTGGTAGAACAGGTTCAGCACGTCCGGGTCGGCCTTCTCGACCTCATCCAGCAGCACCACGGAATAGGGCTTCTGGCGCACCGCCTCGGTGAGCATGCCGCCCTCGCCATAGCCGACGTAACCGGGCGGCGCGCCGATCAGCCGCGACACGGTGTGCTTCTCCTGGAACTCGGACATGTTGATGGTGGTGATGAAGCGCTCGCCGCCGTACAGCAGGTCGGCCAGGGCCAGGGCCGTTTCGGTCTTGCCCACGCCACTGGGCCCCACCAGCAGGAACACCCCGACCGGCGCATCGGGCTTTGCCAGGCCGGCTGCGTTGGCCCGCATCGACCGGTCCAGTGCCTGCACGGCCTGCTCCTGACCACGGATGCGCGCACGCAGGTCTTCGGCAAAGCGCATGATCCTGGCGTTGTGCTCGCGGGCCAGTTGCTCCAGCGGCACGCCGGTCCAGGCACTGATCACTTCGGCCACCAGGCGCGGGCACACTTCGAAGCTGACCAGGCGCTCTTCGGCCTGCGCCGCTTCCAGCAGGCTGCGGGTGGTCTCCAGGCTGGCCTGCAGTACGGCCACGTCATCCCGTGCATTGCCCTGCTCGCGGGCTTCGGCCAACTGCCGGCGCAGGTCCAGCACCTGCTCGGCCAGCGCGCGCTGCTGTTCCCAGCGCACCTGCACGGCCTGCTGGTCGGCCTGGTCGCTGCGCAGTTGCGCCTGCAACAGGTGCAGCGCCTCTTGGTCGATGCCCACGCCGGCTTCGGCGTCGCGCTGCTGCGCCTGCACCTGCCGCTCGCCCTCGGCCAGCGAGGCACGCAGGCGTTCCAGGCGTTGCGGCGCGGCGGCCAGGCTGATGCGCACCCGGGCACAGGCGGTGTCGAGCACATCGACCGCCTTGTCCGGCAACTGTCGCCCGGCCAGGTAGCGCGCCGACATGTGCGCCGCCGCCACCACCGCATCATCGCGCAGGTAGATACCGTGACTCTTCTCATACACCTGGGCCAGGCCGCGCAGGATGGTCACCGCCTCGTCCGCTGTCGGCTCGTGCAGTTGTACCGGCTGAAAGCGCCGGGCCAGGGCCGGGTCCTTCTCGAAGTACTTCTTGTACTCGCTCCAGGTGGTGGCGGCGATGGTGCGCAGCTCGCCCCGCGCCAGTGCAGGCTTGAGCAGGTTGGCCGCATCCGAACCGCCGGCGTTGCCGCCCGCACCGATCAGGGTGTGGGCTTCATCGATAAACAGGATGACCGGTCGGGGCGCGGCCTTGACCTCGTCGATCACGCCCTTGAGGCGTCGCTCGAACTCGCCCTTGACGCTGGCGCCGGCCTGCAGCAGGCCCATGTCCAGCGCCAGCAGCTCTACCCCGCGCAGTGCCGGCGGCACTTCGGCGGCGGCAATGCGCAGCGCCAGGCCCTCGACGATGGCGGTCTTGCCCACACCGGCCTCGCCCACCACGATGGGGTTGTTCTTGCGCCGCCGGGCAAGGATGTCGATCATCTGGCGCAGCGCTTGATCGCGGCACAGTACCGGGTCGAGTCGGCCGTCGCGGGCCTGCTGCGTGAGGTTGTGGGTAAAGCGCTGCAGCATCGACTCGCCCTGGCCGCCCGTGGCACCCTGCGCTGCAACCGGCCGGGACGCCAGGGCGAAGCCCTTGAGGCGCTCGATGTTCAGGCGGGCCAGCAGCGGCTGGTAATGGCTGCCGGCATAGCGCACGGGGTTGCGCAGCAGCGCCAGGATCAGCGCAGCCTGTTCGACCTGGCTGCTGCCCAGTTCGAGGTTGGCCACCAGCAGCGCATCCTGCAGCCACTGCACCAGTTCGGGGGCGAACACCGGGTTGCGCGAAGCGCTGTGTTCAAGCTGCACCTGCAAGGTGGCACGCAGTTCGCCCGGCGCCACGTCGGCGTCGTGCAAGGCCCGTTCAAGAAGGCCTTCGGGGCGATCGAGCAATTCCAGCAGCAGGTCCTCGACCAGGATCCTGCTGCCGCCACGTGCCACGCAACGTTCGGCGCAGCGCTCCAGGTCACGACGGGTGTCGGCGTCCAGCGCCTGGATGAGTTGTTGCAGGTCTACGGTGATCATGTCCATCGGTCCTTAATGAATTTTGCTTCCCAGGGTCACCACGCCATCGGCGCGTTCGTGACCGAGCCAACTCGTCCATCCCAGACGGCAGGCGTTGTCCTGGCCGATACGCAGCTCGCGAATCTCTTCCTGGCGCAGCACCAGGCGGATGTCGTAGTCCAGCGGGTCGCGCAGGGTGAAACGCACCAGGGCACACAGCGGCTGATAGCCGAAGCCGATCGGCAGGAACTCGTGAAAGCGCTGCCAGTCGAGCTGGGTGATGTGGATGCGGAACTTGCCGTTGCGATCACGCACCCGCTCGCCCAGCACCACGTCCTCGCCCAGCAGGCTGTTGGCGCGCCCCAGGCGATTGCACTGCTCCTGCAGGATGACCACGCGACGTTCGATGCACTGCTCGATGACCAGCTGCGCATGCTTGAAGTAGTAGCGCAGCACCGCCTCGATCAATGCCGCCGAGTGGGCACGCAGGCTCAGCAGGCCCAGGTAGGGCAGCAGGCGCTTCCAGTTCAGTTCGCGGGCCTCGCGAATGTGCTCGCCGCCCAGCCCGATCAGGGCGAACAGCTGCGCCGAGAATGGGTCCATCGCCCCGCTCTGGAAGCGTGCGCGATAACGGTACTTGCGCCAGATAGGCAGCATCAGGCGCTGTAGCCGATGGTGGAACACGTCGAGAAACTGCCGGGTCGTGTTGCCGTCCTCGCCATCGCCCAGCGCCTGCTCCACGTAGAACGCCGGCAGCGGCGAGCTGGCGCCGCACAGGCCGATCAGGTTGAAGCGCAGGCGTGCGCGCATCTGCCCGCGGTCGTCGAAGAACTCGACGCGATCGACGTCGCTGCCCGGAAAGCCCAGACTCGGATTGGCCTGGAACTCCAGCTGGTCGTACAGCTCCTCTTCGCTCAGGTGCGGATGGAACTCGCGCAGCCGGTCGATGACCAGCAGCACGGCCTGAAACAGCGAGTATTCGCGTATTGCGTGGCTCAGCCCGCTCAAAGCAGGGGCTGCAGGCCCATACGTGGTGTCCATTGGTACACCTCTCCCTGGGTACTTCTGACCCGCAACTCGTGGTACGAGTTGAGGCTGGCATAAAGGGCAAAGAACTCGTTGAGCACCGAGGCGAACACGAACAGGTCGCCTTCGCCGATGTAGCCTTGCGGGTCGATGGTCAGTTCGGTGCGCAGCCCGCGCAGGGGCAGGCCGCGGTGCAATCGGTCGACATGCTCGTGACGAATCGACTTGAGCCCGCCGAGCAGGCGCTTGCTGACCTTCTCGGCATGTTGGTCGTAGTAGCGCGGCAAGTCGTAGGTTTCCAGGATCACCTTGAGCGCATCGACGTTGGCCAGCGACAGGTAGTTGAGCGACATGTTGCTGATCAGCTTCCACAGGAAATCCCGGTTCAGGGGCGGTGCGTAGCTGGCCGTGACCGGGGTGATGTTGCGGAAGGTGAGGAACTCCGGGGTCTGCTCGGACGGCTGGTCGATATCACCCAGCTTGAGCCGGCGCGGCAGGTTCTGGTTGGTGCAGGTGAGCTCGATGGACAGCGTCTCGTGGGTGCGGGTATCGCGTATTCCGAAGCTCAGGTAGGTGTCCAGGCCGTCATGCAACAGCGAGGAGCGCTGGCGAATGCTGTAGTGCGGGCTGGTCTGCGGCACGTCGAAACTGGGGTCGTGCTCGAACGACTCGAACGGCACATAGGCCTGGTAGCCCACGCCGCCGGGCTTCCAGCCGGTCACGCTGTGCACCGAGAACACCCCGCAGTTCTCCAGGTCGTACTCGGCGGGCAGCAGCAGGTATTCGTCCTGCTTGCCATCCAGGCGAATCGGCAGGGCATCGTGCTGGAACAGGTTGGCGATAGGGGTGCAGTACAGCTTGACGTTGTCCAGCGTGGGACGCATGCGCTGGATGCCGCCCCTGCGGATGTCGAAACGTATCTCCAGCCCGCGCATCTGCTTGAGGGTTTCCGTGCCCAGGGACTTGAGTGCCTCCAGGCCGTCGAGGTCGACGAACAGGAACTTGTCCTGGAAGGCGAAGTACTCCTGCAGGTAGCGGTAACCGCGAAAGGTGTTCAGCGGGTAGGGAATCAGCGCCTCTTCCTCGGCGAAGCCGACCGGCTGGATACGGTTGCCAGCCAGGCGCACTGTCACGTTCTCGCCACTGGCGCGCACCAGCGGCTTGCCATCGCCCCCCAGTGGCACCAGCTCGATGCCTTCCACGTTGCGCAGCAGGCACAGGTAGAGCATCTGGCTGATGTAGCGCTCGCCTGCCAGGTGCAGGCGCAGGCGGCTCAGTTCCAGCTCGCCGACATGCCCGTCGCAGCTCATCTCCAGGCGCAGGCTGAGCAGCGCCCCATCACCCTTTACCGAGTAATTGAGCGCGGTGAGGTCCAGGGCCATGACATCGGTGGGGTAGCAGGTACGAAAACGGCAGCGCACCTCATCGATCGGCTGGCTCTCGACCGGTGTATCGCGCGCCACCCGCAAGGGCGGGCCGGACTGGCCCAGCGGGTCGAACTGCAGGATGCTGAACGCCGGCAGCGGGCGCATGTAGTTGGGCCACAGCAACTGCATCAGCGAATGGCTCAGCTCGGGCAGTTCGTCATCGAGCTTCTGGCGCAGGCGCCCGGTGAGGAAGGCAAAGCCCTCGAGCAGCCGCTCCACGTCCGGGTCGCGCCCGGCCTGCCCCAGAAACGGCGCCAGGGCCGGGCTGCGCTCGGCAAAGCGTCGCCCCAGCTGGCGCAACGCGGTGAGCTCGCTCTGGTAGTAATGATTGAAGGACATGCTCGGTTACCTGTTTTGCATGCTCAGGAACGTCCTGTTCGCGAGACGACAGCGCGGTGCGCGTCTCAGTTGACCTGCACCTGCCCGCCGCCCTCCAGGCGCGCGGAAAAGCTGACCTGACGCTTGATCCCGTCCAGCTCAAGCAGGCCTTCGATGCTGAAAGCCAGCTTGAGCTGATCGTGATCACGCGGCAGCGACACCACGCGCACATTGGTCAGGCGCGGTTCGTAGGCTTCGATGAACTGCTCGATGGCCTGACGCGCCTGGCTCAGCGCGTCATGCAGGCTCAGGCGCATGTCATTGAGGTCTGCCAGCCCGTAATCGGGCAGCGTCTGCACGCTGCCCGCACGGGTACTGAGCATCTTGCCCAGGTGCACCGCCACCGAGGCCATGGCAGCCCTCTCGCGGCTCCAGCCGCGACGCTTGTCGGCTTCGCCGCCCAGACGCTCGAAAAGGCTGCCATATCCGCTCATGTACGCGCCCCCGCTTACTCTTTATCCAGCTTGCCGACCAGCGACAGGGTGAAGTCGGCGCCCATGTACTTGAAGTGCGGGCGCACGTTGAGGCTGACCCGGTACCAACCCGGCTCCCCTTCCACATCGCTGACGATGATCTGGGCCGCGCGCAGCGGACGACGCCCGCGCACCTCGGCGCTCGGGTTCTCCTGGTCGGCCACGTACTGGCGGATCCACTTGTTGAGTTCCAGCTCCAGGTCGGTGCGCTCCTTCCACGAGCCCAGCTGCTCGCGCTGCAGTACCTTGAGGTAGTGGGCCAGGCGGTTGACGATCATCATGTACGGCAGCTGGGTACCGAGCTTGTAGTTCAGCTCGGCGGCCTTGCCCTCGGCGCTGATGCCGAAGAACTTGGGTTTCTGCACCGAACTGGCGGAGAAGAAGGCGGCGTTGTCACTGCCCTTGCGCATGGTCAGGGAGATGAAGCCTTCCTCGGCCAGCTCGTACTCGCGACGGTCCGACACCAGCACTTCGGTGGGGATCTTGGTCTCGATCTCGCCCATGCTTTCGAAGTGGTGCAGCGGCAGGTCTTCCACCGCGCCACCGCTCTGCGGGCCGATGATGTTCGGGCACCAGCGGAACTTGGCGAAGCTGTCGGTCAGCTTGGTGCCGAACGCATAGGCGGTGTTGCCCCACAGGTAGTGCTCGTGGCTGTTGGCCACGGTTTCCTTGTAGACGAACGACTTGACCGGGTTTTCCTCCGGGTCATAAGGGTTGCGCAGCAGGAAGCGCGGCACGGTGAGGCCGATGTAGCGCGCGTCCTCGGACTGGCGAAAGCTCTGCCACTTGGCAAACTGCGGGCCTTCGAAGTGGTCCTTGAGATCCTTGAGGTCCGGCAGGCCGGTGAAGCTTTCGAGGCCGAAGAACTTCGGACCGGCAGCGGCGATGAACGGCGCATGGGACATGCACGCAACGCTGGAGACGTACTGCATCAGCTTGACGTCGGGGGAGCTGGGCGACATGAAGTAGTTGGCGATGATCGCGCCCACCGGCTGGCCACCGAACTGGCCGTACTCTGCGGTATAGATGTGCTTGTAGAGACCGGCCTGCATGACTTCGGGCGAGTCCTCGAAGTCGTCCAGCAGGTCCTGCTTGGAGACGTTGAGAATTTCGATCTTGATGTTTTCGCGAAAGTTGGTGCGGTCGACCAGCAACTGCAGGCCACGCCAGGCCGACTCCAGCGACTGGAAGTCGGGGTGGTGGAGAATCGCGTCCATCTGGCGGCTGAGCTTGGCATCGATCTCGGCGATCATGCGGTCGACCATGGCCTTCTTGACCGGTTCGCCGTCGTTGTGCGGCTTGAGCAGCTCTTCGATGAAGGCCGACACGCCGCGCTTGGCAATGTCATAGGCTTCATCGTCGGGCGTCAGGCGGGTTTGCGCGATGATGTTGTCGAGAATGCTGTACTCGCCATCGGTGCTGCTGGTTTGCTGTGCTGCGCTGGTGCTCATGGTGTTCTTCCTTGACGGGGGAGGCTCAAGCGTCGGTGGTCGGCGTGGCGCTCAGGCCCAGTTCGCCGAGTACGCGGGTGCGCGACTCATCGTCGGCGAGCACGCCTTCGATTGCCTTGCGAAAAGCCGGTGCGTTGCCCAGCGGGCCCTTGAGTGCCACCAGCGCATCGCGCAGTTCCATCAGCTTCTTGAGCTCTGGCACCTGCTCGACCAGGCTGGCCGGGTTGAAGTCCTTCATGGAGTTGACCCGCAGGCTGATGCCCAGCTCATCGCTGGCGCTTTCGTCGTCCTGCAGGCGGTTGGGCACGCTGAGGGTCAGGCTCAACTCCTGTTTGGCGAGCACTTCGTCAAACGTCATCTTGTCGATGCTGATGGGCTTGCGGTCCTCTACCTTGCGTTCGTCCGGACGCTGGGTGTAGTCACCGATCGCGAGCAGCTTCAAGGGCAGTTCGATTTCTTCCTGGGCACCGCCCGTGGCAGGTTTGAACGTGACGTTGATGCGTTCCTTGGGGGCTACCGAGCCTTCTTTGGCCATGGCTTTTCTCCTTGCGTTTGCGGCCCGGGGGCCTAGTCGAGTACCACTTCGAGGTCGAGGTGGCACAGCCTGCGATAAACCTCATCCTTGCGTTCGCGCACGGCGTGGTTCTGCGGCAGCAGCTCACAACAGCTGTGCAGCAGGCGCAGTACTTCCAGTGCCAGGTCCGGCTCCCACTGATGCAGGCCGGCCTGTTGCAGTTCGTGATCGAGGGCTTCGAGCTGGGTCTTGGCCAGTTCGTACTTCTTGGCCAGAAAGCACAGCCGCGCCTGGCTGAGCTGCCAGAAAAAGCGCACACGCCCGCCTTGAGCCGCCTGCATGCCCTGCTTGAGTATCTGCACGGCAGGCTTGAGGCCGTCCTTGCGCAGCACGGGCAGCACCGCCTCCAGGGCCAGCTCCCAGGGTGGCAGGCTGGTCGCGAGGTCGGTCTCGACCTTGCGCGGTGCGCTGGTGCTCTGCAGGTGCGGCATGACGCTGGCGTTGATCCAGCCCCGCGTCGCCGGGTCGGCAAACGGCGTGCCGTCATGAAAGCGCAGCTCCACCACCCCGGGCAGGCGCTGCAGCAGTTGCGCGAAGTGGAACTCCACCTCGCGCATGCCCTGCTCGGCGTTGAGCTCCAGCAGGCACTCCCAGACCATGCGCTGGCCGTCGAACCAGAACGGCGACTTGGCCAGGCTGGCTTCGAGCTCCATCAGCAGGTCGGCGTACTGGCCGTTGGCAAAGCGTTCCTGGTAGATCTTCAGGCGGTCGACCGGCAACCCGCGCAGCACGGTCACCTGTTCGGCATTGCGCTCGGGCACCGCGTCGATCTGCAACCACAACAGCGTGCGGTTGAGGCGCAAGGCGCGCACGTCGGTGGCCTTCTGCTTGAGCCACCAGTTCGATAACGGTCGAGCGCCATCCTGCAGGGTGCGTAACACCTTGTGCGCGTCTTTTTCGCTGTCGACGGGGGCGCCGGGGGTGAGCAACTGGGTGGCGGCCTGCTTGACCTGGGCCACGACCGCGCCCACGGCACCAGGTTCGGGCTGATTGTCGGCAGCACGTTGCACCATGCTCGACAGGCGTCGGCACAACGGCAGCAACAGCGGCGCCTCATCGCCCAGGTGCGTGGTCAGGGCCGCATCGAGCGCCTGCAGGCTGTCGACCAGGCGGCGGAACAGCGCCAGTTGCTCCTTGATCGCGACGTTTTCACCCAGTACCTGCTCCAGGCGCGGCACCAGCCAGCCGATGGCCGCGGCCCGCGTGCGTGGCTTGGCCGGGTGCACCTGCGCCCAGTGCTGCTCGCACAGGTGCTGCAACAGCCCCACGCCGGCCAGCAGGCCCGGGAAGGATTCGCGTTGATACAACGCCCACGTCAACCAGGCGGCAACCCGCAGGTCCTTGGACTGTGTGCGCAGCAGCGTCTCGCTGTTCTCGAGCACGCGGAGCCAGTCGATCTGGCCGCTCTCGTGAACGGACTGAGCCTTGTTCAACTCGCCTTCCAGTGCTTCGTACTCACTGGAAAAACGCACGTCCTCGCCCGCAAAACAGTCTGGTGATACAGCCTGCCGGGCAACCTCGTGGTAACGAGCGTGCAACTTGCTTGAGTAGGACATCCTTGGCCTGTAGTTGGACTGCAGGCCCCGCGCCGACCGAAAAAGCCCAGGCGGCACGGAGCCTACCAAAACAGCGTCAAACACCCATCCGTGGGTTCGCTGCCTTAAGTGAGGGGGCACATCCTAGATAGGGAAATGGCACATTGCAATCAACACAGCGTGTGCAATTTGTATCAAAAAGCAGGAAACCATTCCGCTGACGAACAGGACTGGCACTTTGCCACACTTCAAGGCATGCTAGCCGCCCTTCGGGCGTGCAGCTTATAGTGCGCGCCTGGAACCGGGATGCGACAGGACTACCGCACACTGCGCCGCTTGTCGCTGCGTAGCGATCACCTGCCACAGCCTCACGCAGGAACAGCGTTTGACCAATCTGACTCAGCCTTCATCCCCGCGCAAAGCCACGAGTGCGTCCGGTTCGCCCTTGCGTGGCTCGCTCAAAGGCGCGTTGGCCATCCTGGTGCTGCTGTTGCTCGCGCTGCTGTTCTGGCAGGTGTTCGAGCAGTTCCGCCATACCCAGGCCGATCGCCGCCAGCAGAGCCTGGATGCAAGTGCCGAACTGGCCAGCCAGCTCAACCTGAGCCTGGCATTGAACGCGCAAAAAGCCCTCACCCTGCTGCAACCCTACCCCGCCGCACCGGCCGTCACCGACCTGCCGCCGCTGCTCGAACACCTGCACGCACGCCTGCCCGCCCTGCGCAGCCTGGTGTGGGTGGACGCCCAGGGCGCGTTGCTGCGCGACAGCGCGGGCATCAGTGCCGACCGCAAGGCGCTCCAGGAGCTGCTGCACCTGGGCCAGGAGCGCCCGTACTACTTCAGCAACAGCGACGACAACAGCCTGGTCTACCTGCTGCTGCAGCACCCCGACAGCGACACCCGTGGCTATTGGCTGCTGCGCCTGGCCCCGGAGTACTACCAGCAACTGAGCCAACCCCTGGACCACGCCACGCCGCCGCTGTGGCTGCTGGAAAACAGCCGCACGGCCCAGGTCATCGATCGCCACGCGCCGCCGCTCGATGCGCGCGACGCCAGCATCGAGCCGCCGCAAAGCGTGCTGCTGGCGTACCTGGACAACAGCGACTGGCAACTGCGCGGCCTGTTCGATGCCGCCCACAGCCGCCAGCAACTGCTGCCGGCCTTGATCGGCAAGTGCGTGCTGGGCCTGGTGTGCGCGCTGATCCCGCTGCTGGCGCTGATCAGCATGCGCCGCCGCCACCGCGCCCTGCAGGAAGGTCGGCGACGCTATCAGGACATCTTCGAAGGCACTGGCGTGGCCTTGTGCGTACTCGACCTGTCGGGGCTGACCGAGCTGCTGGAACGCCTGCGCCTGCGCAGCACAGCCGAGCTGGCCCAGCGCCTGGCCCAGGATGTATCGCTGCGCCACAGCCTGCTGGGCGAGCTGAAGGTTACCGAAGTCAATCAGGTGGCCCTGCAACTGCTGGGCGCCGGCTGCTGCGAGAGCGCCTGGCAGCGCCTGATCGAAGGCCACTCGCCGGGCGCCGAAGGGGTGGGCATGCAGTTGGTCGAGGCAGTGGTGCAGGACCTGCGCCTGCTGGAGCTGGAAGTGCGGCTCAGCGACCCCCAGGGCCAGGACCAGCACCTGTGGCTGATGGTGCGCTTCCCCCAGGCACGGCGTGACTACCAGGCCGTGATCCTGAGCATCAGCGATATCACCAGCCGCAAGCGCGTGGAGCTGTCGCTGCTGGAGCGCGAAAGCTTCTGGTCGGACGTGGTGCGCACCGTGCCCGACCAGCTGTACGTGCAGGATGTGCACAGCCTGCGCATGATCTTCAGCAACCGCCACCTGGGCCAGACCCTGGGCTATTCGCGCAGCGAGCTGGCGCAGATGGGCGAGTACTTCTGGGAAGTGCTGCTGCACCCGCAGGACGCCGAGCTGTTTCGCCAGATGCGCCAGCAGCAGCGCCAGAGCGGCTATGTGGAGCAGTTGCATTGCCAACTGCGTTTTCTTCACCACGACCAGAGCTGGCGGCGCTACGACATTCGCGAACAGGCCCTGACCCGCGACCCTGACGGTACGGTGCTGCGCATCATCGGGGTGGGCAAGGACGTCACCGACCAGATCGAGGCGAGCGAATCGCTGCGCGACAGCGAGCAGCGCTACCGCATGCTCGCCGAGAGCATCAGCGACGTGATCTTCTCCACCGACCCGCAGTTGCAGCTCAACTACGTCAGCCCTTCGGTGCAGACGGTACTGGGCTACGACGTGCCGTGGATCTTCGCCAACGGCTGGCAGTCGACCATTGCCAACCCGGCGCAGCTGACCGGCGTGTTCACCCTGTTCGAACGGGTCAAGCGGGCCCTCGAGGAACCCGCCGCGCTGGAGCGCCTGCGCACCGAGGTGACCACCCAGCTGTTCCTGTTCGACTGTCTGCGCGCCGACGGCCGCAAGATCCCGATCGAGCTGCGCGTGGTACTGGTGTGGGACGAGCACAACCATTTCGAGGGCATCCTGGGCGTCGGCCGCGACATCAGCCAGCAACGCCGCGCCGAGAAAGACCTGCGCATGGCCGCCACGGTGTTCGAGCATTCCACCTCGGCGATCCTGATCACCGACCCGGCCGGCTACATCGTGCAGGCCAACGAAGCCTTCAGCCGGGTCAGCGGCTACGCGGTGAGCGACGTGCTCGACCAGTTGCCGAGCCTGCTCACCGTCGACGAACAGCAGGAAGCCCACCTCAACTACGTGCTCAAGCAACTGCACCAGCGCGGCACCTGGGAAGGCGAGGTCTGGCTCAAGCGCCGCAGCGGCGAGCACTACCCGGCGTGGGTCGGCATCACCGCGGTACTCGACGACGAGGGTGACCTGGCCAGCTACGTGTGCTTCTTCACCGACATCAGCGAGCGCAAGGCCAGCGAACAGCGCATTCACCGCCTGGCCTACTACGATGCCCTGACCCACCTGCCCAACCGCACGCTGTTCCAGGACCGCCTGCACACCGCGCTGCAGCAGGCCGAGCGGCAGAAGGCCTGGGTGGTGCTGATGTTCCTGGACCTGGACCGTTTCAAGCCGATCAACGACTCCCTGGGGCATGCCGCGGGCGATCGCATGCTCAAGGACATGGCCGAACGCCTGCTCGACTGCGTACACGACGACGACACCGTGGCACGCATGGGCGGCGACGAATTCACCTTGCTGCTGCAACCCAAGGCCACCCGCGAAATCGCGCTCAACCGCGCGATCCACGTGGCCGAGCAGATCCTGGGCAGCCTGGTGCGACCGTTCGTGCTGGAGAACCGCGAGTTCTTCGTCACTGCCAGCATCGGCATCGCCCTCAGCCCGCAGGATGGCAGCGAGCTGAGCCAGCTGATGAAGAACGCCGACACCGCGATGTACCACGCCAAGGAGCGCGGCAAGAACAACTTCCAGTTCTACCAGGCCGACATGAACGCCAGTGCGCTGGAGCGCCTGGAGCTGGAAAGCGACCTGCGTCATGCGCTGGAGCAGAACGAATTCATCCTCTACTACCAGCCGCAGTTCAGCGGCGACGGCAAGCGCCTGACCGGTGCCGAGGCCCTGCTGCGCTGGCGCCACCCGCGCCGCGGGCTGGTGCCGCCGGGCGACTTCATCCCGGTGATCGAGGAACTGGGGCTGGTGGTGGACGTGGGCGACTGGGTCATCAGCGAAGCCTGCCGCCAGCTCAAGGCCTGGCACCAGGCCAAGGTGCGAGTGCCGAAGGTGTCGGTGAACATTTCGGCGCGCCAGTTCTCCGATGGCCAACTGGGCACGCGCATCGCCACCATCCTGGCCGATACCGGGCTGCCGCCGGCGTGCCTGGAGCTGGAACTGACCGAAAGCATCCTGATGCGCGAGGTCAACGAGGCGATGGTGATCCTCGACAGCCTGAAGAATCTGGGGCTGAGCATTGCGGTGGACGACTTCGGCACCGGCTACTCGTCGCTCAACTACCTCAAGCAGTTCCCCATCGACGTGCTCAAGATCGACCGCACCTTCGTCGACGGTCTGCCCGAGGGCGAGCAGGATGCGCAGATCGCCCGCGCCATCATCGCCATGGCCCACAGCCTGAACCTGGCGGTGATCGCCGAGGGTGTGGAGACCCATGAGCAACTGGAGTTTCTGCGCGAGCACGGCTGCGACGAGGTGCAGGGCTACCTGTTCGGGCGGCCGATGCCGGCCAATCAGTTCGAGGCGCAGTTCAGCAACGAAACGTTGTTCATGTTCGAATGACGCATCGCGGGTCAAGCCCGCTCCCACAGGATGTTCTCGGCCCCCGAGAGCGGATACCAGACCTGTGGGAGCGGGCTTGACCCGCGATAAGTTCACACCGAGCCTGAATGAGCCCCGCTTGTCTGCGACATGATGCCCTTTCATATGCCAGACAAAAGCCGATGAGGTAGAATGCCCGCCTATTTCAGCACGATCCTTGAGGACCGCCATGTTCAGCCGTGATTTGACCATTGCCAAGTACGACGCCGATCTCTTTGCCGCCATGGAGCAAGAAGCTCAGCGCCAGGAAGAGCACATTGAGCTGATCGCTTCGGAAAACTACACCAGCCCTGCGGTGATGGAAGCTCAAGGCTCGGTACTGACCAACAAGTACGCCGAAGGCTACCCGGGCAAGCGCTACTACGGTGGCTGCGAATACGTCGACGTGGTCGAGCAACTGGCCATCGACCGCGCCAAGCAGCTGTTCGGCGCCGACTACGCCAACGTGCAGCCGCACGCCGGCTCCCAGGCCAACGCTGCCGTCTACCTGGCCCTGCTGTCGGCCGGTGACACCATCCTGGGCATGAGCCTGGCCCACGGCGGCCACCTGACCCACGGCGCGGCCGTGTCGTCCTCGGGCAAGCTGTACAACGCCATCCAGTACGGCATCGACGCCAACGGCCTGATCGACTACGACGAAGTCGAGCGCCTGGCGGTCGAGCACAAGCCGAAAATGATCGTGGCCGGTTTCTCGGCCTACTCGCAGGTGCTGGACTTCCCGCGCTTCCGCGAAATCGCCGACAAGGTCGGTGCCTACCTGTTCGTCGACATGGCCCACGTGGCTGGCCTGGTCGCCGCTGGCGTGTACCCGAACCCGGTACCGTTCGCCGACGTGGTCACCACCACCACCCACAAGACCCTGCGCGGTCCACGTGGCGGCCTGATCCTGGCCCGTGCCAACGCCGACATCGAGAAGAAGCTGAACTCCGCCGTATTCCCGGGCGCCCAGGGCGGCCCGCTGGAGCACGTGATCGCGGCCAAGGCGATCTGCTTCAAGGAAGCGCTGCAGCCTGAGTTCAAGGCCTACCAGCAGCAAGTGGTGAAGAACGCCCAGGCCATGGCCGGCGTGTTCATCGAGCGCGGCTTCGACGTGGTGTCGGGCGGTACTGAAAACCACCTGTTCCTGCTGTCGCTGATCAAGCAGGAAATCTCCGGCAAGGACGCAGACGCTGCCCTGGGCAAAGCCTTCATCACCGTCAACAAGAACTCCGTGCCAAACGACCCACGCTCCCCGTTCGTCACTTCCGGCCTGCGCTTCGGCACCCCGGCCGTGACCACTCGCGGCTTCAAGGAAGCCGAGTGCAAGGAACTGGCGGGCTGGATCTGCGACATCCTGGACGACCTGAACAACGAAGCGGTGATCGACGCCGTTCGCGAGAAGGTCAAGGCCATCTGCGCCAAGCTGCCGGTGTACGGCAACTGATCGCAGGTACCTGATGTGAAAAAGCCCGGCTCCCAGCCGGGCTTTTTTGTGGCATCGCGGGTCAAGCCCGCTCCCACAGGATTTCATAGCCCTCCAGATGGGTAGTAAACCTGTGGGAGCGGGCTTGACCCGCGATGGGCCCTCAGGGGCGACCCAAGGCCTCGAACCCCTCGCGAATCTTCGCCTCGGGCAGGTCATCGGCAATGAACACCATCACACTCTCGCGCTGTTCGCCTTCGGCCCACTCGGTATCCCAGTCGAAGCCATAGAGCTTCAGCACGCCCTGAAACACCAGCCGCCGATCCTCGCCAGCAATGTTCAACACGCCCTTGTAGCGCAATAGCTGCTTGCCATGCGCCTCCAGCAATTGGTTCATGAACTCGCTCAGCCGGTCGATATCCAGCGGCACATCGGTACGCAGCACCATGCTGGAGACCCGGTCCAGGCTGTTGCCCGCCGCCACAACAGGCCGCAGGTTGAGGCTGGCGTTGAGGTTGAACCCGCGCACATCCAGCATCTCGGCCAGGTCGATCCTGCCGTTGTCCACCACACGGATCGGCGCACGTCGGTTGATCCGCGCCAGGCGCTGGCTCAAAGCCTCGAACGCGGCCGCATCGACCAGGTCGGTCTTGCTCACCAGCAGGCGATCGGCAAACCCGACCTGGGCCTGGGCGATGGTCTGGGTCAGGTGCAGGTCGGCATGCGCGGCATCCACCAGGGTGATGATGCCGTCGAGGATGTAGCGCTCGCGCAGCTCTTCGTCGATGAAGAAGGTCTGCGCCACCGGTGCCGGGTCGGCCAGGCCGGTGCACTCGATCACCAGCCGGTCGAAGGCGATTTCGCCGCTGTCCAGACGCTCCAGCAGCAGGAACAGCGCCTTGGTCAGGTCGGTGTGGATGGTGCAGCACACGCAGCCGTTGGCCAGGGTCATGACCTGCACCGGTTCGTCGCCCAGCAGTTGGGTGTCGATGCCGGCGTCGCTGAACTCGTTTTCGATCACGGCGATTTTCAGGCCGTGCTCGGCCTTGAGCAGGTGACGCAGCAAGGTGGTCTTGCCGGCCCCCAGAAAACCGCTGAGCACGGTGACGGGAATGGGTTGCACGGAAAATCTCCTGAACACTGAAATGACTGTGGGAGCCCGGCTGCCCGGGCTCCCACAGGTTTGTCACACGCGGGCGGTGCCGTCTTTCAACAGCACTTGGGCCCGCCCTTGCCGCCGTAGCGCGCCTCCTGGCGTTCCCGGAAGAACTCCTCGTAGGTCATCGGCGGCAGGTCGGGGTGCCGGGTTTGCATATGCTCGACGTAATTGTCGTAGTCGGGCATGCCGACCATCAGGCGGGCTGCCTGCCCCAGGTACTTACCCAGTCGACCGAGATCGTTGAACATGTCTGCAATCCTCTTGGTTTACGCGTCCGGCAAGGCCTGGAACGGCGATTCCTTGTCGGTACGTTCTTTCTTGTTCAAGGCGCGGATACCGACCTTGAGCGCGAAGAACAGGATGCTGAACACCACGAACAGGAACAGCGCGGTCAGCGTCGCGTTGGTGTACGCGTTGAAGATCACGTGCTGCATCTGCGCGATGTCCTTGGCCGGGGCCAGTACCTGACCGGCGTCCAGCGCCGCGCTGTACTTGTTGGCCAGGGCCAGGAAGCCCACCGCCGGGTTCGGGTCGAACAGCTTGATGAAGCCTGCGGTGGTGGTGCAGATCAGCAGCCATACCGCCGGCACCAGGGTGACCCACATGTACTGCTGGCGCTTCATCTTGATCAGCACCACGGTGCCGAGCATCAGCGCGATACCGGCCAGCATCTGGTTGGAGATGCCGAACAGCGGCCACAAGGTGTTGATGCCACCCAGCGGGTCGATCACGCCCTGGTACAGCAGGTAGCCCCACAACGCCACACAGCCGGCGGTGGCGAGCAGGTTGGCGCCCCACGACTCGGTGCGCTTGAGCGCCGGCACGAACGAGCCCAGCAGGTCCTGCAGCATGAAGCGCCCGGCACGCGTACCGGCGTCTACCGCAGTGAGGATGAACAGGGCTTCGAACAGGATCGCGAAGTGGTACCAGAACGCCATGGTGTTTTCACCCGGTAGTACCTGGTGCAGGATCTGTGCGATACCCACCGCCAGGGTCGGCGCACCACCGGCACGGGCCAGCACGGTGTGCTCGCCGATGTCCCGGGCGACCGCCTCGAGCTGCTCGGGGGTGATGGCAAAGCCCCAACTGCTGACTGTCTGCGCCACCGACACCACGTCGGCACCGACCACCGCGGCCGGGCTGTTCATGGCGAAGTACACGCCCGGCTCGATCACCGAGGCGGCAACCATGGCCATGATCGCAACGAACGACTCCATCAGCATGCCGCCATAGCCGATGTAGCGGGCGTTGACTTCGTTGTCCAGCAGCTTGGGCGTGGTGCCCGAGGAGATCAGCGCATGGAAGCCCGATACCGCGCCACAGGCGATGGTAATGAACAGGAACGGGAACAGGGTGCCCTTCCACACCGGGCCGGTGCCGTCGGTGAACTGGGTCAGCGCCGGCATCTTCAGCTCGGGCGCCAGCACCAGGATGCCGATGGCCAGGGCAATGATGGTACCGATCTTGAGGAAGGTAGAGAGGTAGTCACGCGGCGCCAGCACCAGCCATACCGGCAGCACGGCGGCGACGAAGCCATAGCCCACCAGCATCCAGGTGATCTGCACGCCGGTGAAGGTGAACGCCGGGCCCCACACCGGATCGGCGGCCACCAGGCCCCCCAGCCAGATGGACAGCAACAGCAGCACCACACCGATCAGCGAGATCTCGCCGATGCGGCCCGGGCGGATATAACGCATGTACACGCCCATGAACATAGCGATGGGGATGGTCGCCATCACCGTGAACATGCCCCATGGGCTTTCGGCCAGGGCCTTGACCACGATCAGCGCTAGCACCGCAAGGATGATGATCATGATCAGGAAGCAGCCGAACAGGGCGATGGTGCCGGGAATGCGGCCCATTTCCTCACGCACCATGTCGCCCAGCGAGCGACCGTTGCGGCGGGTGGACAGGAACAGGATCATGAAGTCCTGCACTGCACCGGCCAGTACCACGCCGGCGATCAGCCAGAGCGTACCGGGCAGATAGCCCATCTGCGCAGCCAGTACCGGGCCCACCAGCGGGCCAGCGCCGGCGATGGCCGCGAAGTGGTGACCGAACAGGATGTGCTTGTTGGTCGGCACGTAGTCCAGACCATCGTTGTTGAGCACCGCCGGGGTGGCCCGGCGCGGGTCCAGCTGCATCACCTTGGTGGCGATGAACAGACTGTAGTAACGGTAGGCGACCAGGTAGAGGGCTACCGAGGCAACCACAATCCACAAGGCGTTGATCGCTTCGCCACGGCGCAGGGCAACCACACCCAGCGCACAGGCCCCCAGGACTGCCAGCAGCAGCCATGGTATATGGCGTAGCAGGCTATTATTGTTGTTCATGGTTTGCTTCCAGCTAGTGGATATGAAAGACCGCCCATCGAGTCTAGGGCGAGTCTTGGCGCATTGCCATACTTGCTTTGGTCTAGAGCCTGCAGGCCCGCCCACAGTCTCGTTATGCGCGTTCGCGATCATGCTGGCAAGCCCTGAGCTATAGTCAGTCAGGTTCCAGCCAGGTTCTACTGCAAAGGGCCTTCACCATGAGCGATCACCCAGAACGCCGGCGCTTCCAGCGCATACCCTTCGACGCACCGACCGAACTGCTCCAGGGCGAACGACGCTGGCCGGTCAACCTGCTCGACCTGTCGCTCAAGGGCCTGCTGATCGAGGCGCCCAACGCCTGGGACGCCGACCTCGAGCGGCCGTTCGCTGCGCAGATACGCCTGGGTGAAGAGGCGCTCGTCACCATGACGGTGGAACTGCGCCATGTCGACGACACCCAGCTGGGGTTTATCTGCGAGCACATCGACCTCGATTCGCTGGAGCACCTGTGCCGCCTGGTGGAGCTCAACCTGGCCGATCGCACCGAACTGGAGCGCGAATTCCATCAACTCATCGACATTTGAAATCTTTTAGCCCGCTACCGACCTGACCCCGCCCCGCCTTCCTGTCCACCCAGACAGCTTTCAAACAGCCGTTCATGCCACCGGACCCAGCCCTGGCGGGCCTGGTGCTGCGTGTTGGAACGATAACTGCATCCACGCCTGCACCCAAACCAATGACCTGACTGTTCCTGTGCCAATCTAAAAATTGTATACAATTGTTCTGGCAATGAATGGCACGAGTTGTCTACAGTAGCGCCACAACAATAAAACAGAGAACCTGCTCCCATGACTACGTCCTCCCCCGACACGTCCACGGCATCACGTCCTGAAGACGAGAACCTGGGGCTCGGCGCCAACCTGGCGTACGGGCTGCAACACGTACTCACCATGTACGGCGGTATCGTCGCGGTACCGCTGATTCTCGGCCAGGCGGCCGGCCTGGGCCCGGCCGACATCGGCCTGCTGATTGCCGCATCGCTGTTTGCCGGTGGCCTGGCGACCCTGCTGCAGACCCTGGGCCTGCCGTTCTTCGGTTGCCAGTTGCCGCTGGTACAGGGCGTTTCGTTTGCCGGCGTGGCCACCATGGGCGCGATTCTCAGCAGCGAGGGCGGCGGCGGCCTGCCGGGAGTGCTGGGCGCGGTGATGGCGGCCTCGTTGATCGGGTTTCTGATCACCCCGGTGTTCTCGCGCATCACCAAGTTCTTCCCGCCACTGGTGACCGGCATCGTGATCACCACCATCGGCCTGACCCTGATGCCGGTCGCGGCGCGCTGGGTCATGGGCGGCAACAGCAAGGCACCGGACTTCGGCAGCATGTCCAACATCGGCCTGGCGGCGGTGACCTTCCTGATCGTGCTGATACTGAGCAAGCTGGGCAGCGCGGCGATCTCGCGGCTGTCGATCCTGCTGGCGATGGTGTTCGGCACCCTGATCGCCTGGTCGCTGGGCATGGCTGATTTCAGCAAGGTGCTCGAAGGTCCGCTGGTGGCCTTCCCTACCCCGTTCCACTTCGGTATGCCGACCTTCCATATCGCGGCCATCCTGTCGATGTGCATCGTGATCATGGTGACCCTGGTGGAAACCTCGGCCGACATCCTCGCGGTAGGTGAGATCATCGACACCAAGGTCGACTCCAAGCGCCTGGGCGATGGCCTGCGTGCCGACATGGCCTCGAGCATCCTGGCGCCGATCTTCGGTTCGTTCACCCAGAGCGCATTCGCCCAGAACGTCGGCCTGGTGGCCGTGACCGGGGTGAAGAGCCGCTACGTGGTGGCCACCGGTGGCGTGATCCTGGTGGTGCTGGGCCTGCTGCCGATCATGGGCCGGGTGATTGCCGCCGTACCGACCTCGGTACTGGGTGGCGCGGGGATCGTGCTGTTCGGCACCGTGGCGGCCAGTGGTATCCGCACGCTGTCCAAGGTGGACTACCGCAACAACATGAACCTGATCATCGTGGCCGCCTCACTGGGCTTCGGCATGATCCCGATTGCCGCGCCCAACTTCTACGCGCAGTTCCCGAACTGGTTCGAGACCATCTTCCACTCCGGCATCAGTTCGTCGGCGATCATGGCGATTCTGCTGAACCTGGTGTTCAACCACTTCAAGACCGGCAACTCCGATCATCAGTCGGTGTTCGTGGCCGCCTCCGAGCGCACGCTGAACTACTCGGACATTTCGGGGCTGCGTGACGGCGACTACTTCGAAGACGGCAAGCTGTTCGATGCCGAGGGCAAGGAGATTCCGTTGCTGGAGAAGGATGAGCATGGGGGGCAGATAGTGAGGCGAGAGACGGTGGCTGAGCATTGATAGTGCTCGGTTGATGAGGAAGGGCTGGTGACGTGCACCGGCCCTTTTTGTGTGTGCCTGTTGGCCATCGGAAAGCGACTGAATGTGGGGGCACCGAGACGGGAAGGCCTGACGGCACAAGCATGGTCTCTCTGTGATCATCCGCGCCCTCGATACCCCTTCAAAGGACGCACACATGGCACGTATGCCCGGCCACCCTGTTGTTCCTCGTACCGCTCGCCTGCTGGACGCGGCCCTGACCGTCATGGGCTGCATGCCGGCAACGCGCTGGCCGACAGTGCCGACCTATCCCAGGCGCTGGCGTCGATGCTGAGTCCGGCCTGGTTCATCACGTCCATGGCACCGCAGCCAATGTGGCCGATGTCACACAGGTCGCCGAGCTGTTGCATGGCGAAGAAAGCACGGTGTATGCAGACGCCGGATACACCGGTGTCGAGAAGCGCGAAGAGCATGAAAGTCGTGAGTAATCTGGCAAGTCGCCGCGCGCCGCAGCGCGTATTCCAAGCTGAACAAACGCAGCCTGCTTTACAAAGCCAAGCGCAAAATTGAGTACTGCAAAGCTCAGACACGGGCCAAGGTTGAGCATCCGTTTCGGGTGATCAAACGGCAATTTGGTTACGTGAAAGTGCGCTTTCGAGGGCTGATGAAGAACACGGCTCAGTTGACCACGCTGTTCGCTCTGTCGAACCTGTGGATGGCTCGAAAAAAGCTAATGAGTATGGGCGAGTTACGCGCGTAACACGGAAGAACGGGCGACAAAGCCCTCAAAACGCTGTGCCTGGGACTTTCTTTCGGCAATCAGCGCTACGCGCCGCAGAATGCTTGGCCTGCCGCCGCTTTTCGGCAAGTTGATCGGAGTATCCTTGGGTGATCCCGATAACAACCGCCAGGCTTCGGAACAGGATTACCAGCCATATCCTTTAAGGTACCCGTAATATCACTATTCTTGAAATTATTAAGAATATTGTCAATTTTTCCGACAGCTCTTTTTTGGCCTTGACTCAGCGTAGCCAGAGTGTCTGCAGCCCCTTTTGCACCGTCAAGCTTTAATTAAAACGAACTCCAATAGCGTATCAGGGTCTGAAATCGTACTTAGGAAGTACTTGGCCGATTTTCTAGACTCAGCCGGGAATAGCTCTCCGGCAGTCATAGCCAGGGCAGAAAAATCCGCAATACAATCCATGTCAGGCACTCTTTTATCTCCAATGACTTTAAACCCCTCGATTCCGAGTACGGCTGCATCGTGTTCATCGCAAAAAACTAGTAATTTATGCCCATCAATTAAGTTAAATAACGGCGTTTCACCCCAAAACCTAGTGGGCTCCGGCCCCGCACCCAGAAATACAAATTCGTTCATTACATTTAGCCCCATGGCGCGACCCAATTTTTATCATTCTTATCCGATATCTGCACGATCGCACCAGTCCGGTCATTCCGCACAACGTAAGAACCATCTTTGGCTACATAACCAGTTGCGGGATCATTGAGTCTGGTACCAGAAGCCGGATCGAAATCTCGCCATCCAAATATTGCATCACCCCTCTACAATCGACAGGCATTGATCAGACACAATAAGACCAAGTCCACAACCACCAAAATCCAGGTATATCCCAACGTAACCTTCGTCAACATTCTTAATTCTGTACCCGTACACGGCCAAAATCTCTAACCCCAAAAATTATCTAGACCATTTAACGATCTAATCGGTTAGGCAAAATCATCACTAATTGCTGACAACTCTAGCCATTGCCCTGGCCGAGCGCGCGGTACTCGCTTCCGCTATAGCTGTAGGTGAAGTTCCACCAGCCCCACGGCAGGTTGTAAAACAGCACGCCGTTCTTCGAACCGACAGCGTGGTCACTGACCACATCGTGGCCACCGCGCAGCACCAGTTGGTCGGCCAGGCCCAGCGGGCTGTCCCATTCGAAGCCCAGGTTGACCTGCTGCTCGCCGGTGCTCTTCTGACCGTTGTTGTTGCGCGAGATCGCTGCGCGCCAGGGTTTCTGTGCGGTATTGCGCACCAGCACGGTACTGCCTCCTACGGCAGCACCGGGGCTCAGTTCCATCTGTGCTTTGTTCGACAACAAGCGATTGAGCTGGTCGACCATCTGTTCGATTTCACGCAGGTTGACCGGTTCGCCTTCACGGCCAGGAAAGGTCATGCCCAGCTCGCGTGCGGACAGCTGACTGTCATCGGCACCGCGCAGACCTTCCAGTCGCCCTTCCACCACCAGCACCTGCAGGTGTCCTGAGGACAGGTCCTGTTGCGGCAGGTAGGCGCGGCTGGTCACCCAGCCCTTGTCGATGTAGAGGTTGGTGATGGCTTTGAGCACTTCATTGAGCTGGGTAACGCCCAGGCACTGGCCGATGTAGGGCTGCAGCACGCGGCTGCGCTGGGCGCTCGAGAGGCTGTCGGCGCCCTTGAGCTCGATGGTGTCGATCTGAAAGCAGCGGGCATCGGCCGGCGCCGGTGCAGTCTGGGTAGGGGCGGTGCTGCCAGGCAGCTCCTTGAGTTCCTGCAGGCGCCGCTGCTGCTCTTCAAGCAACCGCCCCTGACGCTCGCGAATCAGTTCCTGGTCCCCCGGCAAGCTCGCGGCCGATACAGGGCCAGCAAGGATGCCCAACAACAGCCAGAAGCAGGACAGCTTTGTGCCAGATACCAAAAACGCCATCTTCCCATCCCTGGAAGCAAAAAACGAAGGCGCGATAGTAGAGAGACAGAACAATGGCGTCAATTTGCCATCATGGCAAATTGATTACATTTTATTCAAACAATGCATCCAGCGCCTGCTCCAGGCGCGTCACCGCAATCACCTGCAGCCCCGGCGGCGCTTCCTTGGGCGCGTTGCCCTTGGGCACGATGGCGCGCTTGAAGCCGTGCTTGGCGGCCTCCTTCAGGCGCTCCTGCCCGCTCGGCACCGGGCGCACTTCACCGGACAGGCCCACCTCGCCGAACACCAGCAGGTCGTGTGGCAGCGGGCGGTTGCGCAGGCTCGACATCACCGCCGCCATCAAGGCCAGGTCCGACGCGGTCTCCAGTACCTTGACCCCGCCCACCACGTTGAGAAACACGTCCTGGTCGTGGGTGGGGATGCCGCCATGGCGATGCAGCACCGCCAGCAACATGGCCAGGCGGTTCTGGTCCAGGCCCAGGGTCACACGGCGCGGGTTGGCCATGTGGCTTTCATCCACCAGCGCCTGCACCTCCACCAGCATCGGCCGGGTACCTTCCCAGGTGGCCATCACCACGCTGCCCGGCACTTCCTCCTGGGCACGGGTCAGGAAGATCGCCGACGGGTTGGAGACTTCCTTGAGGCCGCGGTCGGTCATGCCGAACACGCCCAGCTCGTTGACCGCACCAAAGCGGTTCTTCACCGCGCGCAGCAGGCGCAGGCGACCGTCGGACTCGCCCTCGAAATACAGCACGGTGTCGACCATGTGTTCCAGTACCCGCGGCCCGGCCAACGCGCCCTCCTTGGTCACGTGGCCGACCAGGAAGATCGCCGTGCCGCTCTGTTTGGCATAGCGCACCAGCAAGGCGGCACTCTCGCGTACCTGCGACACGCCACCGGGCGCCGACTGCAACTGTTCGGTGAAGATGGTCTGGATGGAGTCGATCACCATCACCTTGGGCTTTTCGACCCGCGCGGTGGCAATGATGGTTTCGATGCAGGTCTCGGTCATCACCCGCAACTGATCCTGCGGCAGGCCCAGGCGACGGGCACGCATGGCCACCTGCTGCTGGGATTCTTCCCCGGTGACGTACAGCGCCGGCATGCGCGTGGCAATGTTGCACAGGGTCTGCAGCAGGATGGTGGACTTGCCGATGCCCGGGTCACCACCAATCAGTACCACCGATCCATCGACCAGGCCGCCACCGAGCACGCGGTCCAGCTCGGCGCTGGCGGTGCTGAAACGCGGGATCTCCTCGACACTGACCTCGGCCAGGGTCTTGATCTGCGCCTGTTGCCCGGCCCAGCCGGTGCGCCCGGCAGGCGCCGCAGCGCCGCCACTTTCGATCATGGTCTCGACCAGGGTGTTCCACGCGCCGCATTCGCCGCACTGGCCCGCCCACTTGGGAAAGGTCGCGCCGCACTCGGTGCAGCCGTACATGCGCTTGGCCTTGGCCATGGGGCAGTCTCCTGGAAAAAGGGGCCATGATAGCCGAGCCGACCCAGCTGCGGGGCGCCGCCTGGGCGACAAAACTATTCGGCATAGCCGGGGTCTTTTACTGCAACGCGGAGCATGAAGCGCATAGCTGATTTACACTGCGATGACCAATCTCATCTGTTACAGGGAATAAACCATGGGCGTGATCAGTGAATTCAAGGCCTTCGCGGTCAAGGGCAACGTGGTCGACATGGCCGTCGGTATCATCATCGGCGCCGCGTTCGGCAAAATCGTTTCATCGTTTGTTGGCGATGTGGTGATGCCACCCCTGGGCCTGCTGATCGGTGGAGTGGACTTCAGTGATCTGGCGGTGGTGCTCAAGGCGGCCGAGGGCGACGCGCCGGCGGTAGTGCTGGCCTATGGCAAGTTCATCCAGACGGTGATCGACTTTCTGATCGTGGCCTTCGCGATCTTCATGGGCGTGAAGGTGATCAACCGGCTCAAGCGCGAAGAAGCGGTGGCCCCGACCCTGCCGCCGGTACCCACCAAGGAAGAAGAACTGCTGGGCGAAATCCGCGACCTGCTCAAGGCGCAGAACCAGCAGCCCTGAACCGGGCCTGCCTGACCGTAACGGCGCCTTCGGGCGCCGTTGTGCTGTCTACCAGTAGTTTTCCACCGCCACCTGGCCCGGCCGGCGGCTGAGGCTCAGCTGAAGATCACGTGCCTTGAGCACCTGGCGGGTGTCGTCGATCATCTGCGGGTTGCCGCAGAGCATCACCCGCGAATGTTCGGGGGTCAGCGCCAGGCCGGCCGCACGCTCCAGTTCACCGTTCTCGATCAGGGTGGTGATACGCCCGTTCAGCGCACCCGGGTGTTGCTCGCGGGTGACCACCGGAATGAACTGCAGCTTGCCCGCATGTTCGGCCAGGTAGTCGCGCTGCTCCAGGCCGGCGATCTCCTGCTGATAGGCGAGCTCCCTGGCTTCGCGCACCGAATAGACCAGCTTGATGGTGTCGAACCGCTCCCAGGCTTCGAAGTCCTGCAGTATCGACATGAAGGGCGCAATGCCGGTACCGGTCGCCAGCAACCACAGGTCCCGCCCGTCGGCGAAGCGATCGAGGGTCAGGAAACCGAACGCCTGGCGGTCGATCAACAGTTGGTCACCCTCGCGCAGCCGGCTCAGCTCACTGGTGAACTCGCCGCCGGGCACGACGATCGAGAAAAAGTCCAGGTACTCGTCGAACGGCGACGAGACCATCGAGTACGCCCGCCACACCACGCTGCCATCGGCACGGGTCACGCCCAGGCGAGCAAACTGGCCAGCCCGGAACCGAAAACCGGGATCACGGGTTACGCGCAGGCTGAACAGGTTGGGGGTCAGCGGCTGGACATCGAGCAGGGTCTGGCGGGTGAACTTCTCCGCACTGGCAGTCATGGTGTGCTCCACAATTCAGGTAAACACAGTGTCGCGCAAAGCTGACGGGATAAACACCGCCGCGATGTAATGGCATTACGCTCATGTGTTTCAACCACGTAACAAAGCATGTAACGCGGGTTGTACAACCTTATTTTTATGTAGAGCACTGGAACATTTCTATAGCAAAAAAAACCTAGAACAACGTGCGATTTTTCCTACACTCGATCCAGGGTGACTAATTGTAAAGGTGCACGGAGGCTCAAATGCCATATTGGAAGCAGGAGCAATTGCAACAACTGACGCAGGAGGAAAACCAGCAACAGATGTTTGCCACTGCACTGTCACTGGCCGAGCAACTGGACATGGAGTTTCTGGCATACCGCCTGAACGGCAGGACGGTCGCCGAAGGCCCGCAGGTCATGATGTTCAACAACTACCCGGCCGAATGGAACGAGCTCTACAAGAAGAACGAGTACGAGCGCATCGACCCGGTGCTTGTGCATTGCCATCATTCGAACATGCCGGTGCTGTGGTCCCCGCAGTTGTACAGGCAAGCCCCCGAGTTGCGACAGACGGCGTGCGAACATGGCCTGTGCCATGGTTGGAGCCAGGGCACCCAGGACCTGCGCGGCAACGAAAGCGTGCTGTGCGTATCACGCCGGCAGGGCGAAGTGAGCATGGCGGAACTGTACGAAAAGTCGGCCCAGACCCTGTGGCTGTGCAACCTGCTGCACACCCTGATGGTTGCCAAGTTGCATCCGCCCAAGGCCCGTTTGCAGGCACTCTCGCCCCGGGAACGCGAGGTGCTGCAGTGGACCGCTGCCGGCAAGACTGCCGAAGACATCAGCTGCATCCTCACGCTGTCCAGAAGCACGGTCAATTTTCATATCCGCAGCATCACCAGCAAACTCAACACCACCAACAAGACCAGCGCGGTCGCCATCGCCACCCAGTACGGGTTGATCTGAGGTTCTGCTCGCCAACACCCCCCCTCCCCACCTGCAAAAACGCTGTAGAATCTGCGCCCGTCCAGCGCCAAGCCCCAGCGCGCGCGCCAAAGCCCAGAGCCCTACGCCATGCCCCTGTTGATCACCCCCTTCGCCGAGCTCGAGCTGCTTCGCCAGCCCGAATACGCCAACGACCCCTTGCAGGCCTTCGACGCTGCCGACGAGTACCTGCTCGAACACCTGGCCGCGCAGGCGCTGCCTGCCACGAGCCGGGTACTGGTACTCAACGACAGCTTCGGCGCGCTGGCCATCAGCCTGCGCGCCCATGCCCAGGTGCTGGGCAGCGGCGACTCCTACCTGGCCCGGCTGGCACTGGAGAAGAACCTGGTGCGCAATGGCCAGGCATTCGACAGCGTGCCCTTCATCGCCGCCAGCCAGCATTGGCAGGGGCCGTTCGACCGGGTGCTGGTGCGCGTACCCAAGACCCTGGCGCTGCTCGAAGAGCAGTTGATCCGGCTGCAGGGCCAGTTGGCACCCGGCGCGCAGGTAATCGCCGGGGCGATGATCAAGCACCTGCCACGGGCAGCCGGCGACCTGCTGGAGAAGTACATCGGCCCGGTGCAGGCATCGCTGGCGCGCAAGAAGGCGCGCCTGCTGATCGCCACGGCCGAGCCCAGGGCGGCGGCAGCCTCGCCCTACCCCACCCGTTATCAACTGGAGCAACCACCGCTGGAGCTGGTGAACCACGCCAATGTGTTCTGCCGCGAAGGGCTGGATATCGGTACCCGTGCCTTCCTGCCACATCTGCCCCGCGACCTGGGCGATGCGCGGGTGGCCGACCTTGGCTGCGGCAACGGCGTGCTGGGCATCGTCAGCGCGCTGGCCAACCCGCAGGCGCACTACACCCTGGTGGACGAGTCGTACATGGCGGTGCAGTCGGCCGAGCAGAACTGGCAGGCGGCGCTGGGCGAGCGAGCCGTGACGGTGCGCGCCGACGACGGGCTGGCCGGGCAGGCACCGCAGTCCCTGGACGTGGTGCTGTGCAACCCGCCGTTTCACCAGCAGCAGGTGGTGGGGGACTTTCTCGCCTGGCGCATGTTCCAGCAGGCACGCGAGGCACTGGTGGTGGGCGGGGCGCTGTACATCGTGGGCAATCGGCACCTGGGCTATCACAGCAAGCTGGCGCGATTGTTCCGGGGAGTGGAGCAGGTGGCAGCCACGCCGAAGTTCGTGGTGCTCAAGGCGCGCAAGTAGGCCGGGTACGGAGCCGACACCTGCGCCAGGCGGCCGAGACAGGCAAAAAAAACCCTGCGCAGCTCACGCGGCGCAGGGTGTAAACCCGCCCAGGGCGGGATGGGAAATACCTTGGCTCAGTGGGTACTCAAGCCCGCCGCCGCCATGAACATCCGCATCAGCCAGGCCACCACGGCCAGGCTTGCCACGCTCACTGCCCAGATCAGCAGCAGCCAGCCCAGGCGCTGCATCAGCGGCTTTTTCTCCGGTTCGAAGGTGTCTTTGCCAGTCATTGCCAGGCCCTCCTAGTGATAGCCGTCGTCGTGGGTCACCTTGCCGCGGAACACGTAGTAGCTCCAGAAGGTGTAGCCCAGGATGAACGGGATGATGAACAGCGTGCCCACCAGCATGAAGCCCTGGCTCTGCGGCGGCGCTGCGGCGTCCCAGATCGAGATCGACGGCGGGATGATGTTCGGCCACAGGCTGATGCCCAGCCCGCTGTAGCCCAGGAAGATCAGCACCAACGTCAGCAGGAACGGGGTGTAGTGGGCATGGCGTGCCACCGCCCGCACCAGCCCGTACAAAGTGACCAGCACCAGGATCGGCACCGGCAGGAACCAGAACAGGTTGGGCAGGCTGAACCAGCGCGTGGCGATGTCCGGATGCGCCAGCGGCGTCCAGATACTCACCACACCGGTCACGGCCAGCAGCACGAAGGCCAGTGGGCGCGCCAGGTCATGCATCTTGCTCTGCAACGGGCCTTCGGTCTTCATGATCAGCCAGGTGCAGCCGAGCAAGGCATAGGCCACGATCAGCCCCACCCCGCAGAACAGGCTGAACGGCGTCAGCCAGTCCAGCGAGCCGCCTGCGTAGTTGCGTTCGACCACCTTGAAGCCTTCGATGAATGCGCCCAGTGCCACGCCCTGGAAGAAGGTCGCGGCCAGCGAACCGCCGATGAACGCCTTGTCCCACAGGTGGCGCTTGTCGGCCTTGGCCTTGAAGCGGAACTCGAAGGCCACGCCACGGAAGATCAGCCCCATCAGCATCAGCATCAACGGCAGGTACAGCGCCGAGAGCACCACCGCATAGGCCAACGGGAAGGCGCCGAACAGCGCCGCCCCGCCCAGCACCAGCCAGGTCTCGTTGCCGTCCCAGACCGGGGCGACGGTGTTCATCATCACATCGCGGTCGCGCTCGCCCTTGACGAAGGGAAACAGGATGCCGATGCCCAGGTCGAAGCCGTCCATCACCACGTACATCATGATGCCGAAGATGATGATCACGGCCCAGATAAGCGGAAGATCAATACCCATGAGTCAGTTCCCCTTGCTCAGGCTGGCGTGGTCGTCGGCATGGTCGTCGTCGGCAGCCGACAACGGCCGCGCCGGGGTGCGATGCTGGCCAGGCCCGCCATGGGTCGGCTCGTCGCCCTCGCCGGTTTCCGGCCCCTTGCGCACCAGACGCATCATGTAGCCGAGCCCCGCGCCGAACAGCGCGAAGTACACCACCACGAACATCACCAGGGTGATGCCCAGTTGCGCATAGCTGTGGTTGGACACGCCATCGGCGGTACGCATCAGCCCGTACACCACCCACGGCTGGCGACCGACCTCGGTGGTGAACCAGCCGGCCAGGATCGCGATCAGCCCGGACGGGCCCATCCACAGGGTCAGGTAGAGGAACGGGCGCGAGCTGTACAGGGTGCCGCGCTTGCGCAGCCACAGGCTCCACAGGCCCACGGCGATCATCAGCATGCCCAGCCCGACCATGATGCGGAACGACCAGAACACCACGGTGGAGTTGGGCCGGTCTTCAGGCGGGAACTCCTTCATCGCCGGCACCTGCTTGTCCAGGCTGTGGGTCAGGATCAGGCTGCCCAGTGCCGGGATCTCCAGCTTGAAGTGGGTGGTCTCGTTCTTCATGTCGGGGATGCCGAACAGGATCAGCGGGGTCGGCTCGTCGCCGACGTTTTCCCAGTGGCCTTCGATGGCGGCGATCTTCACCGGCTGGTGCTTGAGGGTGTTGAGCCCGTGGAAGTCGCCGATCACCGCCTGCACCGGCGCCACGATCAGCGCCATCCACATGGCCATCGAGAGCATCTTGCGAATCGCCGGGTTGTCCTTGCCGCGCAGCAGGTGCCAGGCGGCCGAGGCGCCGACGAAGAAGGCCGTGGCCACGAATGCTGCCGTGGCCATGTGCGCCAGGCGGTAGGGGAAGGACGGGTTGAAGATCACCGCGAACCAGTCGACCGGGATCACCACGCCGTTGACGATTTCATAACCTTGCGGGGTCTGCATCCAGCTGTTGGACGCCAGGATCCAGAAGGTGGAGATCAGCGTGCCGACGGCGACCATGATGGTGGCGAAGAAGTGCAGGCCGCGCCCGACCTTGTTCCAGCCGAACAGCATGACACCCAGAAAGCCCGCTTCGAGGAAGAACGCGGTGAGCACCTCATAGGTCAGCAACGGACCGGTGATCGAGCCGGCGAAGTCCGAGAAGCGGCTCCAGTTGGTGCCGAACTGGTACGCCATGACCAGGCCGGAGACCACGCCCATGCCGAAGTTGACGGCAAAGATCTTCGACCAGAAGTGGTACAGGTCGCGGTAGACGCTGTTGTGGGTCTTGAGCCACAGGCCTTCGAGCACCGCCAGGTAACTCGCCAGGCCGATGGTGATGGCCGGGAACAGGATGTGGAAAGAGATCGTAAACGCAAACTGGATTCGGGCGAGATCTAGAGCCTCTAATCCGAACATAGTGCTTCCTCTGTCAGGTTATCCGGCGTCAGGGTCACGGCCTTGGCGCCAACTGCCCCTACGTCATTGAGTGCGGCGAGTTGGAATTGTTCTGAAAACTTGCAATCGCAGGGAATTCGGCCCTCCGGCCACATCGTTGCATTTGAAACAGTTGCAAAAACAACAATTGATCCAGGTCAACGATTGCCTGAAAGCATAGTCCTGAACGGGCCGCATGGTTGTGTGGTGGTTTGCCGCGTGACCGGTTGCCTCACCCCCTTTACGCACACAGGAATCGGTGCGCCTACCGCACGGGGATGACGGCTTTCGCAACCTGCTGTTACAAACTGGTGATAATCTGCCCCGCCGCCCCCGCAAAGGCTCTGTATCGCACATGTCAGACCATGCCCCGCTCCTGCTGCGCCATCACCGCCCCTTCCTGGCGTTCTGGTGCGCGCGAATTTTCACTGCCAGCGGCTTCCAGATGCTCACCGTGGCCATCGGCTGGCACCTCTATCAGCTGACCGGCAACGTGCTCGACCTGGGCCTGGTGGGCCTGGTGGAATTCGCCCCGCGGGTGCTGTTCATGCTGCACACCGGGCATGTGGCCGACCGCTATGACCGGCGCCGGGTGGCAGCGCTGTGCCAGTTCGCCCAGGCGCTGATCGCCCTGGCGCTGGTGGTGGGCAGCAGCACCCACAGCGTGACCCGCGAACTGATCTTCGTGCTGGCGTTCCTGCTGGGCAGTGCGCGCTCTTTCGAGATGCCGGCCACCCAGGCGTTGCTGCCCAACGTGGTGCCCTCGGCGCTGTTCCCGCGGGCAGTGGCCGCATCGGCCTCGGCCATGCAGTCGGCGACCATCGTCGCGCCGGCGCTGGGGGGCTTTCTGTATGCCTTTGGCAGCGTGTGGGTGTATGGCCCGACCGTGGTGCTGTACGTGATCGCCTGCTGCCTGACCTTGCGCCTGAGCGCCGCCCGCCAGCCGGCCAACCGGGGCCGGGCGAGCCTGGAATCGCTGCTGGCGGGCATTCGCTTCATTCGCAGCCGCCCGGACGTGCTCGGCGCGGTGTCGCTGGACCTGTTCGCGGTGCTGCTGGGCGGCGCCACGGCGTTGCTGCCGGTGTTCGCCAAGGACATCCTGCTGACCGGCCCGTGGGGCCTGGGCCTGTTGCGCTCGGCGCCGGCGGTGGGGGCGCTGCTGATGTCGGTGTGGCTGGCGCGCTTTCCCATCGAGCGCAAGGTCGGGCGGGTGATGTTCACGGCGGTGGGGGTCTTTGGCGTGGCGACCATTGCCTTCGGCCTGTCGACCTCGTTCTGGTTCTCGCTGGGCGTGCTGGCGGTGCTGGGCGCGGCGGACATGATCAGCATGGTGATCCGCAGCGCGTTCGTGCAACTGGAGACGCCGGACGAGATGCGTGGTCGGGTAAGCGCGGTGAACGGGTTGTTCATCGGCGCCTCGAACCAGCTGGGCGAGTTCGAGTCCGGGGTCACGGCGCACTGGTTCGGCACCGTGCCGGCGGTGGTGCTGGGCGGGGTGGGCACGCTGGTGGTGACGGGCGTGTGGATCAAGCTGTTCCCGACGCTGGCGGGGCGCGATCACATGCATACCCAGAAAAAGGGCTGACCGCGCGCACCCAATCACGGGTCAAGCTTGCTCCCACAAGGGCCTCACTGAATCTGTGGGGGCGGGATTGACCCGCGATGAGGCCAGCCAGATCAAAGCATCAGGGTCATCTGCCGCTCATACCCCACCCGCCCGCGATACCCCTCGCCGCTGTCCACCCACCCCGCCGCGCGGTACAGCCTCAACGCCGCCTGATTGTCGGTATCCACCGACAGTTGCAGGCAACGCACCTGCGGCCACACTTCGCGCACCCGCGCCGGCAGCGCCGCCAGGCACCAGCGGCCAAGCCCCTGCCCCTGCGCCCGCCAGTCCACCTGCAGGGCATGCAAGGTGGCCGCATCATGGCGGGCCCACGGCGGCAGGTGTGCACCACGCTTGAGCAGCAGGAAGCCCTGCGGCACGCCCCCCACCAGCAGCGCCAGCCCGCGCACATCGTCGCCGGGCCGGTTCAGCAGGGTATGCAGCGCGCCCTCGATGTCACCGCAAAACGCCCGCTGCGCCGCCAGCACCTCGATGCCGGGCAGGCCTGCGCGCTGGGCCGGGGTCAGCGCATCGTAGTGAATCAGCTGCACGGTCATGGTCCTGGTCCAAAAGTGGCGGTCTTGCTGATATGATGCGCGGCTTTTTTGCGGCCCATTCAAAAATCACTCAGTCCGGCACCCCGTGTCCGGTACAGTCTGTGCTTTGCTGATGGGGTCGAACATTCAAGGCGCCGCAGTGCGCCACGGGGAGCTGGCATGCTGGAAAGGCTGTTTCAACTGAAAGCGCACAATACCAACGTGCGCACCGAAATCCTGGCGGGGGTCACCACCTTCCTGGCCATGGCCTACATCCTGTTCGTCAACCCGAGCATCCTCGGCGAGACCGGCATGGACAAGGGCGCGATCTTCGTCGCCACGTGCCTGGCTGCCGCCATCGGTTCGGCGGTGATGGGGCTGATCGCCAACTACCCGATCGCGCTGGCGCCGGGCATGGGCCTGAACGCCTTCTTCACCTACACCGTGGTGCTGCACATGGGCCACACCTGGCAGGTGGCACTGGGGGCGGTATTCATTTCGGCAGTGCTGTTCTTCCTGCTGTCGATCTTTCGCATCCGCGAATGGATCGTCAACAGCATTCCGCTGCCGCTGCGTTCGGCAATTGCCGCCGGCATCGGCCTGTTCCTGGCGCTGATCGCCCTGCACAACGCCGGCATCGTGGTCGACAACCCGGCCACCCTGGTGGGCCTGGGCGACCTGCGCAACCCGGCACCGGTACTGGCCACCCTGGGCTTCTTCCTGATCGTCGCGCTCGAGGCGATGAAGGTACGCGGCGCCGTGCTGATCGGCATCCTGGCGGTCACCGTCGCCTCCATCGGCCTGGGCTACACCCCGTTCAACGGCATCGTGTCGATGCCGCCCTCGCTGGCCCCGACCTTCCTGCAGCTGGACATCAAGGGCGCACTGGATGTCGGCCTGATCAGCGTGATCTTCGCCTTCCTGTTCGTCGACCTGTTCGACAACTCTGGCACCCTGATCGGCGTGGCCAAGCGCGCCGGGCTGATGGGCAAAGACGGCCACATGCCGAAGATGGGCCGCGCCCTGATCGCCGACAGCACCGCGGCCATGGCCGGCTCGCTGCTGGGCACCTCGACCACCACCAGCTATATCGAATCGGCGGCCGGCGTGAGTGCTGGCGGACGCACCGGGCTGACCGCCATCGTGGTGGCTGGGCTGTTCCTGCTGGCACTGTTCTTCGCCCCGCTGGCCGGCAGCGTGCCGGCCTTCGCAACCGCGCCTGCACTGCTGTTCGTCGCCGTGCTGATGGCCTCGGGCCTGGCGGAAATCAACTGGGACGACGTGACCGAGGCCGCCCCGGTGGTGGTCACCGCGCTGGCCATGCCGCTGACCTATTCGATTGCCAACGGCATCGCCTTCGGCTTCATCTCCTGGACCGTGATCAAGCTGATCTCGGGCCGCCGGCATGAACTGAACTCGGCGCTGGTGGTGCTCTCCATCCTGTTCGTGATCAAGCTGGGCTGGTACGCCGCATGAGTTCCGTCTACGACCCGACTACCTACACCGCGCAGCTTGAGGCCAAGGTCGAGCGCCTGCGCGCACTGCTGGCGCCATTCGGCGCACCGGAGCCGGCGGTGTTCGACTCGCCGCGCGAGCATTACCGCCTGCGTGCCGAGTTTCGCCTGTGGCGCGAGAACGAGCAGCGTCACTACGCGATGTTCGCCCCGGGTGAAAAGCACCAGGCGATCCTGATCGACGACTTCCCCATCGCCAGCCAGCGCATCAACCAGTTGATGCCGCAGCTCAAGGCGGCGTGGCAGGCCAGTTCGGCGCTGAGCTTCAAGCTGTTCCAGGTGGAGTTCCTGACCACCCTGGCGGGCGACGCGATGATCACCCTGTGCTACCACCGTCCACTGGACGAGCATTGGGAAGCCGCTGCCCGGCAACTGGCGACCGACCTGGGCGTGAGCATCATCGGGCGCTCCAAGGGCAAGCGCGTGGTGATCGGCCGTGACTATGCGGTTGAAGAGCTGGCCGTGGGCGGGCGCACTTTCCGCTATCGCCAGCCAGAAGGCGCGTTCACCCAGCCCAACGGCACGGTGAACCAGAAGATGCTCAACTGGGCCTACGAGGCCCTGGGCGAGCGCGAGGACGACCTGCTGGAGCTGTACTGCGGCAACGGCAACTTCACCCTGCCGCTGGCCACGCGGGTGCGCAAGGTGCTGGCCACCGAGATCAGCAAGACCTCGGTGAACGCCGCGCTGCACAACCTGGACGACAACGGCGTGGATAACGTGCGCCTGGTGCGCCTGTCGGCCGAAGAGCTGACCGAGGCCCTGAACGAGGTGCGGCCGTTCCGGCGCCTGGAAGGCATCGACCTGAAAAGCTATGCCTTTGGCAGCGTGTTCGTCGACCCGCCGCGCGCGGGCATGGACCCGGACACCTGCGAGCTGACCCGGCGCTTCGATAACATCCTGTACATCTCGTGCAACCCCGAGACACTGGCGGCGAACATCGAGCAGTTGAGCGATACGCACCGTATCGAGCGGTGTGCGCTGTTTGACCAGTTCCCGTATACGCACCATATGGAAAGCGGGGTGCTGCTGGTTCGGCGCTAGGCCCGGATCGGCGGTGTTCTATCGCGGGTCAAGCCCGCTCACACAGGAATGTCACGGCTCTGAAGGGCAGTGGGGTACCTGTGGGAGCGGGCTTGACCCGCGATGGCCCTAACCTGAGTACATCAACAGCGGCACCACCTGGTCCGCGTCCGTCAACGCCCCATGGTGCCCGCGCCACTGGCTGGGGTGCTTCTCCTCCACGCTGCGAATGATCCCGCCGGCCCCGGTCGGAACCACGATCAGGTCCCCGATACGCCCCTCGGCCTGGCTCAGCATCACGTCCCCGAACAACCCCGCGCCAATCGCCTGCGCCTTGCTCAACACCCGGTATTCATCCCCCAGGCGGTTCTGCCAGCGCTCGTGCACGCGGTCCTGCTGATGCTCGTGGGTGTACAGGTAGCGCGCCCGGATGTCCCCGGCCATCGCCCGCACCCCGTCCTGCAAGGCACTGTCGGTATCGAAGTCATGCACCTGGGCGCGGTCCAGGTCGAGCATGCCGTGGTCGGCAATCACGAGCATGCGCGCCGAGCGCGGCAGGCGCCCGGCAATGTCGCGGGCCAGCTGATCGGCAATCTCCAGTTGCCTGCACCAGTCGGGCGAGCCCGGCCCATACAGGTGCCCGGCAAAGTCCAGGTCACCGAAATAGGCAAAGCAGAAGGCTGGCGCCTCCACCTCCAGTGCGCTACGCACCAGCTCGGGATAGGCATCGTAGGCCGGCGCGGCAAGGATGCCGCCGGCCTTGTAGATGGCACGGGTGAAGTCCGAATCGGCAAAGCGCCCGAGCATGACCGTGCTGATCTGTACGCCCTGGGCGGCCGCGTCTTCCCAGGCGGTCTGCGGCACGATGAAGGAGGCCGCGACAGGCGCCGCGGTCGGCACGCTGCCCGTCTGCGCGGCCGCAGTGGTCCATGACAGCGGCGAGAACACCGAATGGGCATCCAGGGCGAAATCGCAGCCCACGATGCCATGCGCACCGCTGCCCATGCCGGAAGTCACCGCGGCCAGGCTGGCGGCAGTGGTGGCCGGGAAGCCGACCTTGAAATGGCTGTCGGGCTGCATCAGCGCGGCCAGGAACGGTGCATGCTCGGCGTGCGCCTTGAGCAGGTTCCAGCCCAAGCCGTCGATCAACAGCAGGCAGGTGGCTGTAGAGCGCTCGAGCCGGAACGGATTCCTGAAGCCCCTGGCGCCCAACCCGGCGAAAACCGACTGGGTCAGGCTGGCCAGGCCCGGCCAGGTGTCGTGAACGTCCCGCATCTCTTCGAACTGCGCCGCCATGTCGCCCTCCGTGGTGCCGTGCAAAACAACAGGTTTAGCACAGCTTGTTCGATCAGCGAACAGAAACGATCAATGCACGGCCCGCCCCGATTGACCCTATTAACCAGTCAGTACATTTTAGTCGTGACGCTCCCTCCCCCCTGCCAAGAACAACAATGGAGTTTTACCGATGAGTTTGGCCTCCCCTTCCGGCATTCTCGCCGGCCTGATCGGCGCCGGCATCCAGGCCTCGCGTACCCCGGCCCTGCACGAGCACGAAGGCGCCGCCCAGGGCATCAACTACCTGTACCGGCTGATCGACCTGGACCAGCTGAAGCTGAACAGCAGCGCCCTCGAAGAACTGCTGACCGCGGCCGAGTACATGGGCTTTACCGGGCTCAACATCACCTTCCCGTGCAAGCAGGCGATCGTGCCCCTGCTCGACGAGCTGTCGCCCGAGGCGCGTGGTATCGGCGCGGTGAACACCGTGGTGCTCAAGGACGGTCGACGCATCGGCCACAACACCGACTGTCTGGGGTTTGCCGAGGGCTTCAGGCGTGGCCTGGGTGATGTTTCACGTCGTCATGTGGTGCAGATGGGGGCAGGCGGTGCGGGTGCCGCGGTGGCCCATGCGCTGCTCAGCGAAGGGGTGGCCCAGCTGACGCTCTTCGATGTGGAGCCCGCCCGGGCCCAGGCACTGGCAGACAACCTCAACCAGCATTTCGAGGGCAGCCCGGCACGCTGCGGGCATGACCTGCAAGCGGCCATGGGCCAGGCCTGCGGGCTGGTCAACACCACCCCCATGGGCATGGCCAAGCTGCCGGGCATGCCGGTGCCCAGGGCGCTGCTGCGCGCCGAAATGTGGGTGGCCGAGATCGTGTACTTCCCGCTGGAGACCCTATTGCTGCGCGAGGCGCGGGCACTGGGATGCCGCACGCTCAACGGGGCCAACATGGCGGTGTTTCAGGCGGTGAAGGCCTTCGAGCTGTTCAGCGGCGTGGTGCCGGATGCACAGCGCATGATCGGGCACTTCAACAGCCTGGGGGATTGAACGCTTAGCCGGCACCTGTACAGGGTGATCAACCCATAGGTGCCGGCCCTGCCGGCGACTGGAGGCTCCCCGGCATCACGCCTGCAGGTAGCGCAGCACCGACTCGCAGATCATCTCGCGGTGCTTGTCCTTGAGCGCCTTGTCCTCGAAATCCACCTGGAAGATCTCGCCAAAGGTGTGCCGGTTGGACACGCGATAGAAGCAGAACGAGCTGATCAGCAGGTGAACGTCCAGCGCCGTCAGGCCCTGGCGGAACACCCCCTCGGCAGCCCCGCGCTGGAGTATCTCGTCCAGCGCGGTGAGCACCGTCTTGTTCATCGAGCGGATCGCGGCCGACTGCTTGACGTACTCGCCGTGGTGCATGTTTTCGTTGCACACGATACGCACGAAGTCGACGTTGCGATCATGGTGATCGAAGGTGAACTCGATCAGCCGGCGAATGCCCTGGCGCGGCTCCAGTTCAGCCAGGTGCAGGTTGCTTTCGGTGCTGCGGATATCGCCGTAAAGCTTCTCCAGCACCTCCACATACAGCTGCTCCTTGCTGTTGAAGTAGTAGTAGATCATGCGCTTGGAGGTCTGGGTGCGCTCGGCGATCGCATCGACCCGGGCACCGGCCAGGCCTTGCTGCACGAACTCGCTGATGGCCGCCTGCAGAATGTTCTCGCGGGTTTTCTCAGGATTGTTCTTGCGGCTCTTGCGCGGCGCCTCGGCAGGTGCCGCCAAGGGTGCTGGAGTTGTCGTCATACGGGGCTCTTGACCAGTCGGTTAACCGCGCGATTATGGCCCCGGGGTGCGCCAGAAGAAAGCCTGACGGGCGCTGACACGTTACAGCTTGGCATGCCGCAGCCCGCCGCTGCGCGCCTTGGCCATCGCCGCCAGGCGCACCGCGACGTTGGCCGCGCCGTAACCGCTGTAGCCATTGCGCCGCTGCAGCACCTCGAAAAAGAAGCGCTCCTCGAACGGCTCGGTGTACACGTGGAACAGCTCGCCGCCCTGGGCATCACGGTCGTACAGCACGTTGTAGTAGGCCAGCTCGCTCAGGAACTGATCGTCGAAGTCGAACCGGGCCGCCAGGTCGTCGTAGTAGTTCAGCGGGATATCGAGCAGCGCCACACCGGCTTCCTTGGCGCGCTTGACGGCGGCGAAGATGTCCTGGCAGTCGAAGGCGATGTGATGCACGCCCGAGCCGCGGTAGTTGGACAGCGCGTGGGCAATCGCGGTGTTGCGGTTTTCGGAGATGTTCAACGGCAGCCGGATCGAACTGCACTGGCTGCGCAGGGCGCGGCTCTTGACCAGGCCATAGGGATCGGGAAGCACCACCTCGTCATCGGCGCTGAAGTCGAGCAGGCTTTTGTAGAACAGCACCCAGCTGTCCAGGCTGTCGGCCGGCAGGGCAAGTGCCATGTGGTCGATGCGGGTCAGGCCCAGGCCATGGGCCGGTTGCTCGCTGAGGCTGAAGTCGGTGTCGTAGATGGTGCGCCCGTCCGCGCCCTGGTCCACCAGGTAGATCAGGCTGCCGTCGGGGGCGCGTACCGCTGCCAGCTCACGTTCGTTGGGCCCCACCAGGCCACGATAGGGCTGGCCGTGATAGGCCACCGCCCTGGCCAGCGCCTGGGCGCTGTGCCTGACCCGGATCGCCGTGGCGCACAGCGACGGGCCGTGGCTTTCGAAGAAGTTGTGCGCGAACGAATAGGGTTCGGCGTTGAGGATCAGGTTGATCTCGCCCTGGCGCAGCAGGCTCACATTCTTCGAGCGATGCTTGCCGGCACGGGCAAAGCCCAGGCCTTCGAGCCAGTTGCCCAGCTTGGCGCCCGAGGCGTCGTCGACCGCAAACTCGAGAAACTCGATGCCATCGCAGCTGCTGGCCGGCGGCGGCGCGAACAGCAGCTCGGGGTCGGCCAGCGGTGCGGTGCGTTCGAGCAACTGACGGGTCTTTTCCTCCAGGTACAGCAGCGAACGCAGGCCGTCGGCGGCATTGGCCCGTGGCGGCGCGGCACGAAAACCGTCGTTGAAGATCTCCAGCGACAGCGGCCCGCGATAGCCGGCCTGCAGAATCGGCGCCAGAAACCCCGGCAGGTCGAACTCGCCCTGCCCCGGGAAGCAGCGAAAATGCCGGCTCCACTCCAGCACATCCATGGCCAGGATCGGCGCATCGGCCATCTGCACGAAGAAGATCTTGTCCCCCGGCACCTGCGCGATGGCGCTGGGGTCGCCCTTGAGCGACAGGGTGTGGAAGCTGTCGAGGATCATGCCCAGGTTGGCGTGATCGGCCTGGCGCACGATGTCCCACACCTGCTGCCAGGTGTTCACGTGCCGCCCCCAGGCCAGCGCCTCGTAGCCGATGCGCACACCGTGGGCGGCGGCCCGCTCGGCCAGCAGGCTCAGGTCGTCGACCAGCAGTTGCTGGCCGCCCAGCGCGTCGGCCGACACGTTGCTGCACACCAGCACCAGGTCGGTGCCCAGTTCCTGCATCAGTTCGAACTTGCGCTCGGCGCGCTCCAGGTTGCGCGCCAGGCGCCCGCGCGGGCAGCCCTCGAAATCGCGAAACGGCTGGAAAAGGGTGATGTCCAGCCCCAGGTCGGTGCAGCGCTGGCGAATCTCGCGGGGGCTGCCGTCGTAGTAGAGAAGGTCGTTTTCGAAGATCTCCACGCCGTCGAATCCGGCGGCGGCAATGGCTTCGAGTTTTTCCGGCAAGGTGCCGCTCAGGGACACGGTGGCAATCGAACGCTGCATCTTCAGGCTCCAACGGGCAGGCAGTGCCCAGCTGCACGAATTATTGGCTGGGGTTTATCCTAGCTCAATCAAAAGGTACGAACTGGTTAGTTTTGTGTGCGATTATCGCCCAGTACCCGCCCAGATCAATTGACCCTTTTTTGACCAATGCGCACCATTTCTTACCACCGGGCAGACGAGCATCTTGCCAAAAGCACCGACGAACCTGCCGTAGTCGACTGGTGTACCGCGTGTCATCCTGGCTTGACCCATAAACATAAAAATACGGGTAATCACCACATGATCCACAGCCAAAGCACTCCCCTGGCCCAGCCATCGGCCAGTACCCCGCACGCCGGTATCGGCGACAAGATCCGTGGCGCCATGGGCGTCGGCAAGACCCGCTGGGTGATGCTGGCGCTGGTATTCTTCGCCACCACCCTGAACTACATCGACCGCGCCGCACTGGGCGTGATGCAGCCGATCCTGGCCAAGGAAATGAGCTGGACGGCGATGGACTACGCCAACATCAACTTCTGGTTCCAGGTGGGCTACGCCATCGGCTTCGTGCTGCAGGGCCGGCTGATCGACCGCATCGGCGTCAAGCGCGTGTTCTTCTGCGCGGTGCTGCTGTGGAGCCTGGCCACTGGCGCCCACGGCCTGGCCACCTCGGCGGTGGGCTTCATGGTCTGTCGCTTCATCCTCGGCCTGACCGAAGCGGCCAACTACCCGGCCTGCGTGAAGACCACCCGGCTGTGGTTCCCGGCGGGCGAGCGGGCGGTGGCCACCGGCATCTTCAACGCCGGCACCAACGTCGGCGCCATGTTCACCCCGATGCTGCTGCCGCTGATCCTCACTGTGTGGGGCTGGCAGGCGGCGTTCATGGCCATGGGCGCGCTGGGCCTGGTGTGGGCCACGTTCTGGGGCCTGAAGTACTTCAACCCGGAAAACCACCCGAGCGTGAGCAAGGCGGAACTGGCGTACATCCAGAGCGAGGTCGAGCCTGAACAGGCGGCCGTGCCGTTCACCCGTATCCTGCGCATGCGTGGCACCTGGGCCTTTGCCCTGGCCTACTCGATCACCGCGCCGGTGTTCTGGTTCTACCTGTACTGGCTGCCGCCGTTTCTGAACCAGCAGTACAACCTGGGCATCAGCGTCACGCAGATGGGCATCCCGCTGATCGTGATCTACCTCAGTGCCGACTTCGGCAGCGTGGGTGGCGGGATCCTGTCCTCGTTCATGATCGGCCGCGGCATGGCGCCGGTGAAGGCGCGGCTGCTGTCGATGCTGCTGTTCGCCACCACCATCGTCGGGGTGATCTTCGCCGCAGGCGCCAGCAGCCTGTGGGTGGCGGTACTGGCCATCTCCCTGGCGATTGCCGCGCACCAGGCCTGGACCGCCAACATCTGGAGCCTGGTGATGGACTACACGCCCAAGCACATGATGAGCACCGTGTTCGGCTTTGGCGGCATGTGCGCGGCCACCGGGGGGATGTTCATGACCCAGATCGTGGGGCATGTGCTGACCAGCACCAACAACAACTACACCGTGCTGTTCACCATGATTCCGGCGATGTATTTCATCGCGCTGCTGTGGATGTATTTCATGGCACCGCGCAGGATCCCGACAGTCGAGGCGTAAGCCCGGGCTGCAATGCAGCCCTTCGCCAGCAACGCTGGCTCCTACAGGGAGCCGGCGTTCATTACCTTGCGGGCCTTCTCCAGCGCCCACTGCGCGCGCTGCAGCGCACTCACCCCCTGCTCCAGCAACTGGCGCGTGGGGATCTCCAGGCTCAGCGGCAGGTCGGCCGGCAAGCTGTGCAGCAACCCGTTCAGGTCGCACTCCCCATCCCCGGGAAAACGTCGCTCGTTACGCGCCTGACGCAGGATCTCGGCCATGTCGTCGGGGCGCGGGCCCGCCACGTCGCACAGTTGCGCGTAGCGGATGCGCGAGGCCGGCAGGCGGCGCAGGTCTTCCAAGCGCGACGCCGAGCGATCGAAGTGGAAGGCATCGACCAGCACGCAGCCGTTGGCGCGCCCGGCGTTTTCGACGATGCGGGTGGCCTGGGTCAGGTCCTTGGCATCGGTCCACGGCATGAACTCCAGGTGCGGGTGCAGGCCATACGGCGCGGCCAGGTCGCACAGCGCCGCGAAGTTGTCGGTCAGGCGCTGTTCATCCGGGTCGTTGCCGGCAACCAGCAGCTCACTGGCACCGAAGTCGGCGCCCACCGCGAGCAGGGCCTCGAAGTTGGCGACCAGGGTGTCGGGCTTGAGCCGCAGAATCTCCACATCGAGCACCCGGATGCCGGTGTCGCGCAGGCGCTCGGCTGTCTGCCGGCGCAGGCCGGCGTCGCTTGCCAGCGGGAAGTGATGCTCTTCGGGGGTGGCCGGCTCGAGGCGCAGGCCGACATGGCTGTAGCCGGCCCGGGCGGCGACTTCGACCATCCGGGGTGGGGACAGCTCAAGGACAGTGAGGGCGGCCAGGGACATGACGCGTGGGTTCATGGAGGAGTCTCAGGTGCGTTGTTGTATTTGCATTATTTAGAACTTAGTTCCAATTTCAATGCAAGTACAAAAAAAACAGCTTTGCGCTCCGCAAAACTGCCTTTGTTTGCCTGAGGGCCGCTTCGCTGGCTTGCCAGCGAAGCGTCTAGACAAACAGCTCCGACGCCGGGCTGGCCGCCGACAGCTCGGCCGCCGCCGCCAGCAACGCCGGCGCCAGCTCGTGCAGGCGCGCCTCGTTCAGGCGCGCGGTCGGCCCGGCCACGCTCAACACCCCGACCACATGCCCATCCTGCGGGTGTCGCACCACCGCCGCCAACGCCGACGTACCCAGCGCCGAACTCTCCACCACCCACGCATAGCCCAGTTCCCGCGCCATGCGCAGGCGTTCCAGCAGCTGGGCATTGGAAGCCGGCGCGTTCGGCCCGAAGTCCTCGCGCCGGCCCACGCCCTGGCGCTCCACCAGCAGCAACGCCTGGGCATCGCTCAGGCTGGCCAGCCAGGCATGCCCCGAGGCGCTGTAGAACAGCGGCGCCTCACGCCCCATGTCCGGGTCGTAGCGCAGGCCGGAGCGGGCGCCCTGGGCCTTGGCGATCCACACCTGGCGCTCGCCGTCGATGATCCCCAGTCGCACCAGCTCGCCGGTCTGCGCGGCCAACTGGTCGAGAATCGGCTGGACGATGTCGGCACCGCTCTGGGCCAGGTAGCGAAAACCCATGCCCACCAGCTTGGTGCTCAGCAGGTACCGGCTGTTTTCCGGGTTCTGGCGCACGTAGCCCAGGCGCATCAGCTCGGCGAGCATGCGATGGGTCGCGCTCTTGGGGATGTCCAGCTGCTCGGCCAGGGTCTGCATCGGCAGCCCGCGCGGCTCGCTGGTGAGGCTTTCGAGAAGGCTGAAAGCACGTTCGATCTGACTGCCGGCCATGGTCACGGTCCCTGAAAATTTCGCCGATTCTAAAGAGCGCCGGGCAAAGCGCAAACCACTGTTCGATCTTCGCCCAACTTTGCAGGCGACGGCCTTGGCAGCCGACGTGCAATCATAGAATATGGAACTTCGTTCCAAAATAATAATTGCGCGCACTGCGAGGACCCAGCATGACTGCCCACACCCCTACCTCCCGCCCGGTGGACTGCGATGTCCTGGTCATCGGCTCCGGCGCTGCCGGCCTGAGCGCCGCGGTGACCGCCGCCTTTCACGGGCAGAAGGTCATCGTGGTCGAAAAGGACCCGGTGTTCGGCGGCGCCACGGCCTGGTCCGGCGGCTGGATGTGGGTACCGTGCAACCCGCTGGCACAGCGCGCCGGCATCGTCGAGGACCGTTCGCTGCCGCGCACCTACCTGCAACACGAACTGGGCGAACGCTTCGAACCGGCGATGATCGATGCGTTCCTGGAGGCGGCGCCCCACATGGTGTCGTTCTTCGAACGCCATACCGCCCTGCAGTTCGCCGACGGCAACGGCATTGCCGATATCCACGGCGACACGCCCGGGGCCGGCACGGGCGGGCGCTCGGTGATCGCCGCCCCGTATGACGGGCGCAAGGTCGGCAAGCTGCTCAGGCAGCTGCGCCGCACGATGCGCGAAACCTCATTCATGGGCATGCCGATCATGGCCGGCAAGGACCTTACCGCCTTTCTCACCCTGACCCGTTCGTGGCGCTCGCTGCTGCATGTGGGCAAGCGCCTGGCACGCCATCTGCTCGACCTCGCACGCTACGGCCGGGCGATGCAGCTGGTCAACGGCGTGGCCCTGATCGCGCGCCTGGCCAAGTCGGCCGAAGACCTCGGCGTGCTGCTGTGGGCATCGGCCCCGGCGCAGCGCCTGCTGCACAACGCTGGCCGGGTGACGGGGGCGGTGGTGCAGACGGCCAACGGCGACGTGAGCATTCATGCGCGCAAGGCCGTGGTGCTGGCAGCCGGCGGCTTCCCCAACGATATCGAGCGGCGCAAGGCGCTGTTCCCGCGTACCCCCACCGGGCATGAGCACCTGGCCTTGCCGCCGCTGGGCGCCAGCGGCGATGGCCTGCGCCTGGGCGAGAGCGTGGGCGCACACGTGGTCGACGACCTGGCAAGCCCGGTGGCCTGGGCCCCGGTGTCGAAAGTGCCGTACAAGGACGGCAGCTTCGGCCATTTCCCGCACATCATCGAACGTGCCAAGCCCGGCATCATCGGTGTGCTGGCCAACGGCAAGCGCTTCGTCAACGAAGCCAACGGCTATTACGACTACGTGAGTGCAATGGTCGCCAACGCGCCCGGCGAGCAGGTGGCCTCGTGGCTGATCTGCAGCCACGCCTTTCAGCGCCGCTACGGCCTGGGCATCTCCCGGCCCTTCCCACTGCCGGTGGAGCCCTTCATTCGCAGCGGCTACCTCAAGTGCGGCGACAGCATCGAGGCGCTGGCCATCGCCTGCGGCATCGACCCCCAGGGCCTGAGTGCCACGCTCAGCGACTACAACCGCCATGCGCGCCACGGCGAAGACCCGCAGTTCGGCCGTGGCAGCACGCCCTACAACCGCAAGCAGGGCGATGCGCTGCACCGGCCCAACCCGTGCGTGGCGCCCATCGAGCAGGGGCCGTTCTATGCGGTGAAGGTGGAGCCGGGCTGCTTCGGCACCTTTGCCGGGCTCAGGACCAATGCCCACGCCCAGGTACTGGATGCACAGCAGCAGCCAATTGCCGGCCTGTATGCCGCCGGCAGCGACATGCTCAGCATCATGGGCGGGCATTACCCGGCGGGCGGGATCAATCTGGGGCCGGCGACCACCTTCGGCTACATCGCCGGGCGGCACATTGCCGGGGTCAGTGCCTACGAGTAGGCGCGCCGGCTGCTGCTAGACTGGCGACCCGACTCCTTCATGAGAGCCAGCCGACCATGGACCAGATCAGCGCGATGCAGGCGTTTCGCCGCGTGGTAGAGAGTGGTGGTTTCAGCGCCGCTGCGGCCCTGACCGGGCAATCGCACACCGTGCTGTCGCGCCAGGTCAAGAACCTGGAGCGCCACCTCGGCACCCAGTTGCTCAGCCGCACCACGCGGCGCCTGCACGTCACCGAAGCCGGCGCACTGTGCTACCGCCATTGCGTGCAGGTGCTGGAGCAGCTCGAAGCCATGAGCCTGGAGATTTCCGAACACCAGCAGCAACCCACAGGCACCCTGCGCCTGAGCGTGGCCACGGCATTCGGTGAACTGGAGCTGGGGCGCTGGCTACCGGACTTCGTCGAGCGCTTCGACCAGTTGCAGGTGGAGCTCATCTGCACCGACCGCTTTGTGGACATGCTCGAAGAAGGGGTCGATGTGTGCCTGCGGGTGACCACCCACCTGCCCGACTCCAACCTGGTGGCCCGGCAACTGGCCGTCAGCGAAGTCGTGCTGGTAGCCGCCCCCGCGTACCTGCAGCGCTGGCCGGCCCCCATCGAACCGCACACCCTGGGCGAGCATGCGTTGCTCGGCTACAACCGCCTGGCCCAGCCGCAACGGCTGAGCCTGCAGGGGCCCGACGGGCAGCGCCTGGACGTGGCAATGCCCAGCCGGCTGAGCGCCAACTCGCCGATGGCGTTGCGTACGGCGGCCATTGCCGGCCTGGGTATCGCCAGCTTCGACCGCTTCATCGTGCATGACGCCCTGCTCGACGGGCGCCTGGTACAGGTGCTGCCCGAATGGCAGCAGCCCTCCCGGCACGTGTACGCGATGTTCCCCCAAAGCCGCTATCCGGCACCCAAGGTTCGGGCATTGGTCGAGTATGCGCGGGCGTACTACACTGAACCACGATGGGAAATCAAGATGTGATCTGTGCAAGAAGCACACAGGTTCTGGGCTGCTTCTGCCGTATTTGTGCGTTCGTTGTTTGATTAACCTTCTTTCGATTGTTCATCAGAGGGTTTCAACCATGAAAGCACTTCGAGTTACCGCCGCCGGCTTGCTGCTGGCAGCTTGCGCCACTACCGCCGTGGCTGCGGTCTGCTACTGCACCGCCCCACTCATCTCCCTGCCGAAAAATGCGCTGACCTGGAAAGTGGTACCGGGCACCAACAACAACGTCACCTACGCCAACGTGCAGGGCGACATCCTGGGCAATGGTGCCTACGAGGCCTTCGTCAGTTTCCGTCCCGGTGTGAACAATGGCTACCACACCCACACCGAGACGTTGCCGACCGTGGTGCTGAGCGGCGTGTTCTACGCCCGCATCAAGGACAAGAACGGCAAGCTGGTCGAGACCGAGTACCCGGCCGGTTCGTACTACCAGTTGCCGGCCGGGCTGGAACATGAGAGCGGTTGCAAGATGACCGCCAAGAAGGAGCCTTGCCTGCTGTTCCAGTACCAGCGCAACCACTTCGACCTGAACCCGGTGCCCCGCTAGGCGGCCTCAGAAATCGAAGAACACCGTTTCGCCTTCACCCTGGATGCGAATATCGAAACGGTAGGCCAGCTTGCCATCCACTTCGCAGCGCCGCGCGACCAAGGTCTCGCGGCGTTGTGGCTGTTCGATCAGGTTGAGCACCGGGCACTTGGCATTGGCCTGGCCCTCGTCGTCGAAGTACAGCCGCGTGTGCAGATGGATGTTGATGCCGCGGGCGAACAGGCTGACATTGATATGCGGTGCCATCGGCACGCCGGCGGCATTGGCGACCACACCGGGCTTGACCGTCTGCAGCGTCCATTCACCGGCATCGAAGGTGGTGGCGGTGCGTCCGAAGCTGTTGAACGGTTGTTCCAGGTTGAATTCGCTGTGGTACTGCCCGGCAGCGTCGGCCTGCCAGAACTCCAGGAACGAGTCGCGCACCAGGTGGCCGTTGCCGTCGTAGACGTGACCGATCAGCAGGATGTGCTCGCCGGGCGCATCGCTGCGCGCCATGCGGTTCCAGATTTCCTGGTCACGGGTCGGGTTGCCGGCCGCTTCCAGGGCCAGGCCGATGTGCACGTAGGGGCCGGCGGTCTGCGATGGGGTTTCCGGCAGCAGTTCGATAGGCATGGCGGGGCTCCTCAGCGGTTTTCGAAGTGGGTCTTGCGCTGGCCGCGCAGAACGATGTCGAAGCGGTAGGCCAGGCAGTCCATGGGGTTGGCATTGGCCATGTCGAGCCGGGCGATCAGGCTCTGTACCGCGTCCGGGTTGGCGATCGACTTGACGATCGGGCACATCGGGATCAGCGGGTCGCCTTCGAAGTACAGCTGGGTGATCAGACGCGTGGCAATCGACGGGCCGCTGATCGACACGTGGATATGCGCCGGGCGCCAGTCGTTGGAGCCGTTGCGCCACGGGTACGGGCCCGGCTTGATGGTACGGAAACTGTAGTAGCCCTCGCTGTCGGTCAGCGCACGCCCCACACCCCCGAAGTTGGGGTCCAGCGGCGCCAGATAGCGATCGTTCTTGTGGCGATAGCGGCCGCCGGCATTGGCCTGCCACATTTCGACCAGGGTGTGCGGGATCGGCTTGCCGTACTGGTCGCACACGCGCCCGGCCACAATGATGCGCTCGCCGATGGGCAGGCCGCCGTGGTTGAAGTTCAGCAGCAGGTCATTGTCGTGCTCGGCAAATTTCAGGTGGGAGAAATCCGGCCCAGTGCTTTCGCTGACGGACTGTGGAATGCTCACCAGCGCCTGGCGAGGCGAGCGCGCGACGGAGGTCTTGTAGTCGGGGGTAAGGGCTTTCGGATGCCAGTTCCGATCACGGATAACGAAACGACTGGTGTCTTGTGCAGACATGCCGTTCTCCTCTTATTGGATTTTTGGAGGCCTGTACGGGCAGGAGTGATGGGCAGTGTGGCCGAGGCATGCACCGGCGAACATTGAAAAGAATCCTTGAACCCATAACCGTATGGTTATGTCCAAAGCGCTGACGCCGCCGGGCCGGGTGGACTAATCTTTATCTTCATATTTCAAGCTTGGGAGAACGCTCATGCTCTGGCGAAAAGGCAGGCGCAGCGACAACGTGGTCGACGCTCGCGGTGAAGGCGGCGGTGGTGGTGGCATGCGCCTGGGCGGCAAGGGCCTGAGCCTGACGGCGGTGGTACTGATCGTGGGGATCGGCCTGCTGACCGGGCAGGACCCGATGCAGATCCTTGGCCAACTGAGCGGGCAGATGAGCGAACAGAGCGCGCCGGCAAGCACCGGCGAGCGCAAGGCACCACCGGCCGGCGACGAACAGGCCGAGTTCGTCGCCAGCATCCTGGGCGACACCGAGGACACCTGGCGCGCCCTGTTTGCCCAGGCCGGGCGCCAGTACAAGGACCCGACCCTCAAGCTGTTCAGCGGTCAGGTCAACTCCGCCTGTGGCTTTGCCTCGTCGGCGACCGGCCCGTTCTATTGCCCGGCCGACCAGCAGGTGTACCTGGACATGAGCTTCTTCAAGGAGATGGAAACCCGCTTCGCGGCAGCGGGCGACTTTGCCCAGGCCTACGTGATCGCCCACGAGGTCGGCCACCATGTGCAGACCCTGCTGGGGGTGTCAGCCAGGATCGACCAGGCCCGTCGCAGCGGCCAGCGCCTGCAAGGCGACAACGGCCTGCTGGTACGTCAGGAACTGCAGGCCGACTGCCTGGCCGGCGTGTGGGCCTACCAGGCACAGCAACGCCATAACTGGCTGGAGCCGGGCGATATCGAAGAGGCCCTGAACGCCGCCAACGCGATCGGCGATGACCGCCTGCAGCAGCAGAGCAAAGGCCGCGTGGTGCCCGACTCGTTCACCCACGGCACTTCCGCGCAGCGCGTGCGCTGGTTCAAGACCGGCTTCGCCAAGGGCGACCTCAACCAGTGCGACACCTTTGGCGCCAGCAGACTCTGACGCCTGTAATGGGGTGTTTGCGGCCTGGCGCAAACACCCTAAACATTTTGTTGATGGTTTTCGTCGGAATTGGAGAAAAAGCGTTTCAGCTCTGCAACATCCCGCCGATAAAGGCAGCTCACGTCAGCTGGCCTCCAAGAAAAACAACCTCCAGCGATTTAGATCAAAGAGCGCACAGAATCCTGGAGGGATCGCATGAACAGCTGGTTTGCCAATATCAGCGTCAACCTGAAACTCGCCCTGGGCTTCGGCCTGGTGCTGCTGCTGACCGGCCTGTTGGCCCTGACCGGCTGGACCAGCCTGGGCGGTCTGATCGACCGCAGCAACTGGATGAGCGACATCACCCAGCTCAACAACGAGCTCACCGAACTGCGCATCGCCCGCCTGCAGTACATGATTGCCGACGGTGACGACAAGCTCGCGCAGAATGTCCAGGCCAAGCTGGATACCTTCAAGGCCCGCCAGCAGAACCTGCTGAACACCTTCAAGAGCCCGGAGAACGTCAAGCTGCTGCGCGAACAGGCGCAGGTGGTCGCCGCCTACGAGGTGTCCCTGGCCAAGATGCGCAGCGCCTACAAGCAGGGTGGCGAAGCGCGCCGCAGCATGGGCGTTACCGCCAATGAGGCCGGTGCCCTGATGGAAACCCTGCTGGCCGACAGCCTGTCCTCTGGCCAGAGTGACAGCGAGCGCCTGGAACATCTCAAGCGCCTGACCACCGTACGCCAGCACCTGCTGCTGGCCCGCTTCGAGGTGCGCGGCTACATCGCCGACCTCACCCCGGAAACCGAACAGGTCGCCGCCCGCCAGCTCGACGCCACCCTGGCCGAAACCCGCCAGCTGGCCGCCACCGATGCTCGTGCCCGACCGCTCGAGGCCGCCACCCTGCACTACGCCGAAGCGGTGCGCAGCTTCAAGGCCGCCAACACGGCGATCGGCGAGGCGCGCAAGGAAATGACCACCCAGGGCTACGACATCGTGCGCCTGAGCGATGAGCTGTACGCCATCCAGCTGCAACGTCGCGACCTCGAAAGTGCCCAGGCGCGTACCTGGCAACTGGCAAGCACCCTGGCGGCGCTGCTGTTCGGCGTGCTGGCGGCGATCATCATCACCCGCCAGATCACCCGCCCGCTGCGCGAAACCCTGGAAGTGGTCGAGAAGATCGCCACCGGCGACCTGACCCACACCCTGCGCGTCACCCGCCGTGACGAACTGGGCGTGCTGCAACAAGGCATCCAGCGCATGGGCGAAACCCTGCGCGACCTGATCGGCGGCATCCGTGACGGCGTGACCCAGATCGCCAGCGCGGCCGAAGAGCTGTCGGCGGTCACCGAGCAGACCAACGCCGGGGTCAACAGCCAGAAGGTCGAGACCGACCAGGTGGCCACCGCCATGCACGAAATGGCGGCCACCGTGCAGGAAGTGGCGCGCAATGCCGAGCAGGCGTCCGAGGCCGCCACCGACGCCGACGGCCAGGCCCGCGCCGGTGACCAGGTGGTGGCCCAGGCCATCGCGCAGATCGAGCGCCTGGCGGTCGAGGTCAACCGCTCCACCGAGGCCATGGGCCAGTTGCAGCAGGAAAGCCAGAAGATCGGCAGCGTGATGGACGTGATCAAGTCGGTGGCCGAACAGACCAACCTGCTGGCGCTCAACGCCGCGATCGAAGCGGCACGGGCGGGTGAAGCCGGGCGTGGTTTTGCCGTGGTGGCCGATGAAGTGCGCGGCCTGGCGCAGCGCACCCAGAAGTCCACCGAGGAAATCGAGGTGCTGGTGGCGGGCCTGCAAAGCGGCACCCAGCAGGTGGCCAACGTGATGCATGGCAGCCGCAGCCTGACCGACAGCAGCGTGGAGCTGACGCGCAAGGCGGGTGCCTCGCTGGAGAACATCACCCGCGTGGTGTCGAACATCCAGTCGATGAACCAGCAGATCGCCGCGGCGGCCGAGCAGCAGAGCGCGGTGGCCGAAGAGATCAGCCGCAGCATCCTGAACGTGCGTGATGTGTCGGAGCAGACGGCGGCGGCGAGCCAGGAGACGGCGGCATCCAGCGTCGAGCTGGCGCGCCTGGGCAATCAGTTGCAGATGCTGGTCAGCCACTTCCGCGTCTGACCGCATCGGACGGCGTAGCCATCGCGGGTCAAGCCCGCTCCCACCAGGTTCAGCGAAACCTTGTGGGAGCGGACTTGGCCCGCGATGCTGTCAGCCCTTACTTGACGACCTGCCCCACCCCGCGTCCACGCGGGTCAGACGCGGTTTCCAGCGCCGAACCCGTCACCCGGATCGCCTGGATATCGCCCATCTCCCAGCCCTGGTCCTCCAGGGTGTAGCCCATCTTCTTCAGTTCCTCGGCCACCTTGCCATCGAGCGGCGCATAGGCGTCGTAGTAGATAGTGTCCTTGGGCAGCAACTGGTGGTGCACACGCTGCGCCGCCACCGCCTTCTCCAGCGGCAGGTTGTAGTCGTACAGGTTGTTGAGCACCTGGAAGATCGAGGTGAAGATCCGCGAGCCACCCGGCGTACCCAGCACCAGCGTGACCTTGCCATCGCGGGTCACCAGGCTCGGGGCCATCGACGACAGCATGCGCTTGCCCGGCTCGATGGCATTGGCATCGCCACCGACCACACCGAAGGCGTTCGCCACACCCGGCTTGGCACTGAAGTCGTCCATCTCGTCATTGAGCAGGAAGCCCGCGCCCTTCACCACCACGCCGCTGCCGTAGTCCCAGTTCAGGGTGTAGGTGTTGCTGACCGCGTTGCCCTGCTTGTCGACGATGGAGAAGTGCGTGGTCTGGTGCGGCTCCAGCCCCGGACGCACCTTGGCGGTGTCGGAGATGGCGGTCGGGTTGACCTCTTGCGCGCGCTTGGCCAGGTAGTCCTTGGCAATCAGCTGCGCCACCGGCACCTTGGAAAACGCCGGGTCGCCCAGGTAGTCGGCACGGTCGGCGAACACACGCTTCTCGATTTCCGAAAGCAGGTGGATGTAGCGTGCCGAGTTCAGCTCGACACCCTTGAAGTCGGCTGCGCGGTTTTCCTTGATGCCCAGCAACTGCGCCAGCGCGATGCCGCCCGAGCTGGGCAGCGGCGCGGTGTAGACCACGTTGCCACGCCATTCGATGCCCATCGGCTCACGCCACACGGCCTTGTAGTCTTTGAGGTCTTCCTTGCTGACCAGGCCCTTGTCGGCCTGCATCTGCGCCACCAGCAGGTCGGCGGTCTTGCCCTGGTAGAACTCGCTCACACCCTTGTCGGCAATGCGCTCCAGGGTCTGCGCCAGCTCGGGCTGCCTGAAGGTCTCGCCCACCTTCATGCTGCCGAAATAGTCGTTGAAGTTGGTGCTGTCCTTGAACAGCCCCTGGGCATCTTCGCGGTACTGGTACTGCTTGGCGGCGATCTTGAAGCCGTTCTTCGCGTAGCCCACCGCCGGGGTCAGCAGCTCGGCCCAGGGCAGCTTGCCGAACTTCTGGTGCGCCTCCCACAGGCCCATCACCGTGCCCGGCACCCCGGCGGCCCGGGCGCCCACCAGGCTGAGGTTCTCGATGATCTCGCCTTTGTCGTCCAGGTACATGTTGCGGCTGGCCGCCTTGGGCGCCACTTCACGGTAGTCGAGGAAGTAGGGTTTGCCATCCATGTACAGGGTCATGAAACCGCCGCCGCCGATGTTGCCGGCCTCGGGGTAGGTAACGGCCAGGGTGAAGGCAGTGGCCACCGCGGCGTCCACTGCGTTGCCGCCCTTCTTGAGGATGTCGGCGGCGACCTGTGCACCATATTGATCGGGCGCGGCCACCGCGCCGCCGTCCAGCGTCACGGCATAGGCTGATGAGCTGGCGACGATCGCAGCGCTCAAGGTCAGCGTTCGAAACATCAGAGTGCGCATGCGGGTTTCCTTGGTGTTGTTTTTATCGAACAACCATTAAGGCGCATGCCCAGGGATTTTTCAAATGCCGCCTGCGGTTTTCAGCAGGCGTAGATCGACAGCTTGTGCTGGATGAAATCCAGAAAGCACTGGATACGCAGGGCCAGTTGCGAGTTGCGGTAGTACACCGCGTTGATCGGCTGGCGATAGCCGCTGTTGGCCTCGGCCAGCACCAGTTGCAGGCGGCCGGCCTGGAGGTCTTCGTGGGTCATGAAGTGCGACAGGCAGGCGATGCCTTCGCCGGCCAGCGCCAGGTGGCGCAGGGTTTCGCCGCTGGAGGCGCACAGGTCGGGGCGGATCGCCAGGCGGTCGCCTTCGGTGTGGCGCAGCGGCCAGTGATTGAGGGTTTCGGTCTGGGTGAAGCCCAGCAGCGAATGCCCGGCCAGTTCCTCCACATGCCGTGGCGTACCGCGCCGCGCAAGGTACGCGGGGCTGGCCAGCACATGCAGCGGGCTGCACCCCAGCGAGCGGGCGTGCAGGCTGGAGTCGGCCAGCTCGCCGATGCGGATGGCGATATCGGTGCTCTGTTCGAGCAGGTCGATGATCAGGTCGTCGGTGTTGAGCTCCAGCTGGATATCCGGGTACAGCTGGCGGAACTCCCCCACCCAGGGCACGATGGCATGCAGCATGAACGGCGCCGCCGCATTGATGCGCAGGCGCCCGGACGGGGTCTGGCGGTGCAGGCTCAGGCGCTCTTCGAGTTCGTCCATCTGTTGCAGGATGGCCTTGGCACGCTCGAAGAAAAACCGCCCCTCTTCGGTGAGGTCCATGCGCCGCGTGGTGCGGTTGATCAGCGTGGTGCCCAGCTTGGCCTCCAGCCGCGACAGGCTGCGGCTGATGGCCGACGGGGTCTGCCCGCCCTGTTCGGCGGCGGCGGAAATAGAGCCGCACTCGATGACCGAGACGAACATCTGCAATTCATCGGACCTGGCTTTCACGGCTGTTCCCTGGTGTGGCGTTCAGCCGTGATAGATAGCCGCTTGGCGTTGCCCGCGCAACCCTTCATCAGGCGCCAGTGTGGAAAACCCGGGCCAGGTGCTGCTCGTAGCCGGCCACGGCAGCCTCGACGTTGGGGTTCTTCATCACGTCGGTGGCCAGGTAGGTCGGCAGACCGCTCATGCCCAGGAACTGGTTGGCCTTGTGGAACGGGAAGTACACCGCGTCCACGCCCTTGCCTTCGAAAAACTGCGCCGGATCGTCGAACGCTTCCTGCGGTGCGTTCCAGGTCAGCGACAGCATGTACTGCTTGCCCTGGATCAGGCCGCCGCTGCCGTACTTGCTCGACGCATCGGAGCGGGTGCGCCCGTCGCTGGCGTAGAGGCTGCCGTGGCCGGCGGTGAACACTTCGTCCAGGTACTGCTTGACGGTCCACGGCGCGCCCATCCACCAACCGGGCATCTGGTAGATGACCACGTCGGCCCAGAGGTACTTCTGCACTTCTTCGGCAACGTCGTAGCCGCCATCGATGTAGGTGCTCCTGACGTCGAAACCGGCGCGGTCGAGAAACGCCAGCGCGGCCTCGTGCAGGGTCTCGTTCAGGCGGCCATCGGAGTGGGCGAACTGCTTGCCGCCGTTGAGCAACAGGATCTTCTTCATCATCTGCCTCATGTGTGTTCGGGGCGGCCAACAGAAGGGGCGGCCCGGTGAATGTGATGGCGGCAGATTAATCAGTTCAGCGCAGCGGAAATACCCTCGCGCGGGCAAAACGCTTTTGACCAAAAAGCACGAATTCAGCGCTTATTGTTGAAATAATATTGGCTCACTTTTACAGGAGCCTCCCCATGAGCGAACCCTACGGTTTCATCCTCAAAGCCAAGACCCGCCCCGAAAAAGCCGAGGAGTTCGAGGCGCTGTTTCGCAGCTATGTAGAACCCAGCCGTGCCGAGCCCGGCTGCATCGAGTACCACATGCTGCGCGACCGGCAGGACCCGAGCCTGTTCGTGTTCTACGAAATCTGGGCCAGCAAGGCCGCACTGGATGTGCATTCGGCGCTGCCGCACATGCAGCAGTTTGCCGAGCGGCGCATGGAATACCTTGAGCGCGACTTCGACATCCAGTTGATCGAGATGCTCAGCCCGTCCTCGGCTAGCCGTTGAGCGCCAGATGGGCGCCCAGCAGCGCCAGGCCGATGAAAAAGCAGCGTTTGAACAGCACGGCACTGATGCGCTGACGCAGGCACTGGCCCAGCCACATGCCCAGCAATGCCGGTATCAGCACCACCAGCGAGGCCACCAGCGCCTCGCCGCCCAGTGCGCCCTGCCCGGCAAGACCCACGGCCAGCGCCAGGGTCGAGACGGTGAACGACAGGCCCAGCGCCTGCACCATCTGTTCACGGTGCAGGCCCAGGGCCTGCAGGTACGGTACGGCCGGTATCACGAACACCCCGGTGGCGGCGGTGATGATGCCCGTCACCAACCCGCACAGCGGGCCCAGCCAGCGCTCGTGGCGGGGGGCCAGGTGCAGGCCTGGGTGGCACAGGCCGTACAGTGCATACACCAGCAACGCCACGCCCAATGCGTGCGCCGCCCACGCGCCACTGTCGATGCCCAGCCAGACACTGCCCAGCAAGGTGCCGATGAAGATCATCAGTTGCATCGGCCAGAGCCTGCGCAGCAACGCACGCAAGTGGCCACCCGCCGCCAGCTGCCAAAGGTTGGTGACCGTCGACGGCACGATCAGCAGCGCGGCAGCCTGCGCCGGTGACATAGCCAGCCCCAGCAACCCCATGGCCACGGTGGGCAGGCCCAGGCCGATCACGCCCTTGACCGTGCCTGCCAGCACGAAGGTAAGCACAACCAGCAGCGACAGCGCCGGGCCGATAGCCTGATAGAAGCCGAATAAAGTCGTCATGGGCCCATGCTGCCCTGCCCGCACGCCCCTGAACAGTTGCCATATACTGAGCCAGACTATTGCCCAGGCAGAGGCTCATGCATTTCGATCTGATTGACCTACGACTGTTTCTGCACACCGTGGAGTGCGGCAACATCACCGCCGGCGCCCAGCGCAGCCACCTGTCGCTGCCGGCGGCCAGCGCGCGCATTCGCGCCATGGAAAGCTCGCTGGGCGTACCGCTGCTGCAGCGCAACCGGCGCGGCGTGCAACCCACGGCCGCCGGCCAGGCCCTGGTCAACCATGCGCGCCAGATCGGCCAGCAGGTGCAGCGGCTGCAATTCGACCTGGGCCAGTATGCCCAGGGGTTGCAGGGCCAGGTGCGGCTGCTGTGCAACACCGCGGCGCTGACCGAGTACCTGCCCGAACTGCTGGCGACGTTTCTGGCCCACCACCCGGCCATCGACGTGGACGTGGTCGAATTGCCCAGCCTGCGTATCGTGCAGGCGATCACCCAGGGCGAGGCCGACCTGGGCATCATCTCCAATGCCGTGGCCAGCGAGCACCTGCAGAGCGTGGCGTTTCGCGACGACCCGCTGGTGCTGATCATGGCGCCGGATCACCCGCTGGCCAGCCACCCGCACCTGCGCTTTGCCGACACCCTTGAACATGGCCATGTCGGCCTGCAGGCAGACAGCGCCCTGGCCCTGTACCTGGAGGAACAGGCCCTGCACCTGGGGCGCCGGCTGCAGGTGCGGGTACGTGCCGAAGGCTTCGACGGGGTGATACGCATGGTGGCCCATGGCGCAGGCCTGGGCATCGTGCCGCAGGCTGCCGTGCAACGCTGGCAAGGGGTACTGGCGCTGCACAGCCTGGCGCTGGACGAACCCTGGGCACAACGCCAGCTGCGCCTGTGCAGCCGCAATTTTTCGGCGCTTCCCGGGCACACGCGCACACTTCTGCAAAGCTTGTCGGCAGGCGCTATTGCCCCGGCAGGGACAATCCACCCACAATCGCCTTCGCGCACCGCTATGTAACAAGACAATGCCGTGCCTACGAGCCGTAAAGGGAGTTTTCCGTGCCGTCGATCTACCAGTTGAAACCGCGCTTCCAGGCGCTGCTGCGCCCTATGGTCAAGCGTCTGTACGAGCGCGGCATAACTGCCAACCAGGTGACGGTCGCCGCCGCGGCGGTCAGTGTGGCGCTCGGCCTGCTGCTGGCCGCCGCACCGCACATCACCTGGCTGTTCGCCCTGGTGCCGGCCTGGATGCTGCTGCGCATGGCGCTCAACGCCATCGACGGCATGCTCGCCCGGGAATTCGGCCAGCAGTCACGCCTGGGCGCCTACCTCAACGAGCTGTGCGACGTGGTCGCCGACAGCGCACTGTACCTGCCCTTCGCCCTGCTGCCGGGCGTGTCGCCGGCGCTGGTGGTGATCGTGGTGCTGGCCGCGCTGGTGAGCGAATACGCCGGGGTGATGGGCCCGCTGGTAGGCGCCGAACGCCGTTATGACGGCCCGATGGGCAAGAGCGACCGTGCCTTCGTGTTCGGTGTGCTCGGTGCCGGCGTGGCCACCGGCCTGCTGAGCGCAGCGTGGCTCAACGGCGTGTTGCTGGTGGTGCTGCTGCTGTCGCTTCATACCCTCTACAACCGGGTGAGCCGAGGCCTGGCGCAACCCCGCTGAAGCCCTCCGAGCCAGATAAGGATATTTGCCATGCGCACCGCGCAATCCCTGCATTTCACCACCCATGACGGCGTAGAGCTGCATTACCGCCACTGGCCGGCCAACCGCCAGCCCGGCCAGCCGCGCCGCGCCGTGGTGCTGTTCCACCGTGGCCACGAACACGGCGGGCGCATGGCCCACCTGGTGGATGAACTCGACCTGCCCGGCCATGACTTCTTCGCCTGGGACGCCCGTGGCCATGGCGAGTCGCCCGGGGCCCGTGGCGACAGCCCGAGCTTCGCGTGCAGCGTGCGCGATGTGCAGACCTTCATCGAGCACATCGCCCGCGAGCATGCCATCGACGAACAGGACATGGCGGTGCTGGCGCAAAGCGTCGGCGCCGTGCTGATCGCAACCTGGGCGCATGACTATGCGCCGAAGGTGCGCTGCCTGGTGCTCGCCTCGCCGGCCTTCAAGGTCAAGCTGTACGTGCCGTTCGCCCGCCCGGGGCTCAAGCTGATGCGCGCCTGGCGCGGCAACTTCTTCGTCAACAGCTACGTCAAGCCGCGCCTGCTCAGCCACGACCCCGAGCGCATCGCCTCGTATGAAAACGACCCACTGATCAGCCGGCCGATTTCGGTGAACATGCTGCTTGGGCTGTACGAAGCTGCCGATCGCGTGGTGGCCGATGCCCAGGCGATCCAGGTGCCGACCCAATTGCTGATTTCCGGCGCCGACTTCGTGGTCAAGCGCCAGCCGCAGGAGCAGTTCTTCGAGCGCCTGGGAAGCGTGCACAAGGAAAAGCACGTGCTGCCCGGCTTCTTCCACGACACCCTCGGCGAGCGTGATCGCGGGCATGCGCTGGCGCGTATCCGGCGTTTCGTGGAGCACTGCTTCAGTGTGGCGCCCCAGCGCCCGTCGCTGCTCGATGCCGACCAGCTCGGCGCCAGCTGCGCCGAGGCCGAAAGTCTGGCCGCGCCGCTGCCACGCAACTCGCCGGCCGACCTGTACTGGCGCGCAACCCGCGCCGGCCTGCGCCTGGGCAAGGGCCTGTCGAGCGGGGTCAAGCTGGGCTTCGACACCGGTTTCGATTCGGGCAGCACGCTGGACTACGTCTACCGCAACCAGGCCACCGGCAAGGGCAAGCTGGGCCGCATGATCGACCGCAACTACCTCGACGCCATCGGCTGGAAGGGCATCCGCCAGCGCAAGCTGCATGTGGAAGAGCTGTTGCGCCTGGCCATCGAGCGCCTGCGCGAACAAGGCGCACCGGTGCATATCGTCGACATCGCCGCCGGCCATGGCCGCTACATTCTCGAAGCCCTGCAGGGCCTGGAGCAGCGCCCGGATTCGATCCTGCTGCGCGACTACAGCGAGCTCAACGTGCGCGAAGGCACGGCGCTGATCGAACACAAAGGCCTGGCCGACATCGCCCGCTTCGTGCAGGGCGATGCCTTCGATGCGCAGAGCCTGGCCACCCTTGAACCGCGTCCGAGCCTGGCGGTGGTATCGGGGCTGTATGAACTGTTCGCCAGCAATCAGATGGTCGGCGACTCGCTGGGTGGCCTGGCCCAGGCCGTGGCGCCGGGCGGCTACCTGGTGTACACCGGCCAGCCGTGGCACCCGCAGCTGGAGATGATCGCCCGCGCCCTGACCAGCCACCGCGCCGGTCAGGCCTGGGTGATGCGTCGGCGCAGCCAGGTGGAGATGGACCAGCTGGTGGAAGCGGCAGGCTTTCGCAAGGTGTGCCAGCGCATCGACGAGTGGGGCATCTTCAGCGTCAGCCTGGCCCAGCGAGTTGCTGAATGAGCACAGTGCGCGAGCCGGGCCTGATCCAGCGCGGCGTGCTCTGGCTGCTGTTGCTCGGGCCGCTGTTCTTCTTGAGCTATGGCCTGAGCAACACCTTCACCGCCGGGCGCAGCGACGTCGGCAGCCTGGTGTTCGCCTGGGAAAGCAGCATCCCGCTGTGGCCGTGGACCATCCTGCCGTACTGGTCCATCGACCTGCTGTACGGGTTGTCCTTCCTGCTGCCGCTCAGCCGCCTGGAGATGGACCGGCATGCCTTGCGCCTGCTGAGCGCACAGTTGATCTGCATCGCCGGCTTTCTGCTGTGGCCGCTGCGCTTCACCTTCGAGCGCCCTGAACTGCAGGGCGTGTTCGGCTGGCTGTTCGATGTGCTGATGGGCTTCGACAAGCCGTTCAACCAGGCCCCTTCGCTGCACATCGCGCTGCTGGTGATCATCTGGGCGATGTTCGCCCGGCACACCCGTGGGCGGCTGGTGCGCTGGCTGCTGCATGGCTGGATGGGGTTGATCGGTTTGTCGGTGCTGACCACCTGGCAGCACCACTTCATCGACGTGCCCAGTGGCGCAGTGGCAGGCGCGCTGTGTGTATGGCTGTGGCCCGTGGAGGGCCGGCCGGTACTGGGCAGCCTGCAGCCGACCCGTGACCGCCGGCGCTGGCGCCTGGCCGCGTACTACGCGCTGGGCAGCGCCGTGCTGGGTGGGCTGGCGCTGTATGCCGGCGGTATCGCCCTGTTGCTGCTGTGGCCCGCCCTCGCACTGCTGATGGTGGCGCTCAACTATGCCGTGTTGGGCGCCGAGGGCTTTCAAAAAGGCCCGAGCGGCCAGTTGTCGTATGCCGCGCGCTGGCTGCTGGCGCCGTACCTGATCGGCGCCTGGCTCAATTCGCGTTGGTGTACGCGCCGCCATCCACAGGCCGACGAGGTGTGCGAGGGGGTGTACCTGGGGCGGGTGCCTGCACGAGGTCAGGCGGCATCGTTTGCCGCGGTGGTCGACCTGTGTGCAGAACTGCCGGCGGCACACACGCCGGGCCAGGCCTATTGCAGCCTGCCCTGCCTGGACCTGGTGGTGCCCAGTGCCGAACGTTGCCGCGAGGCGGCCCAGGCCATCGAGCGACTGCGCCAGCAGGGCCCGCTACTGGTGTGCTGCGCCTTGGGTTACTCGCGCAGTGCCTGCGCCGTGGCCGCCTGGCTGGTACTCGGCGGGCGCTGCCAGAACGCGCAGCAGGCCCAGCAACTGATCGCCCAGGCCCGCCCCGGGGTCGTGCTGCACCCGGCGCACCGCCAGGTGATCGACAGCCTGCCGGCGGGGGGCGGCCTGTGAGTAGCCAGACCCACCTGGCGCTGGTGGCCAGCCTGTTGCGGCGCGGGCGCCAGGTGGAACGCCTGTCGGACGGCATCAGCCTGCTGGCGCTGGCCTATGGCCTGGCGCCACTTGCCGGCGCGCCGGCCCCTGTGATTGGCGCCCTGTTGTGCGTACTGCTGCTGGCAGCCGGCCTGCTGCAAAAATACTGGGGCATGCGTGTTGCGCTGGACGCCGAGCTGTTCGCGCACCTGGCCACCCAGGCCGCAACCTTGTCGCCAACTACCCGCGTGCTGGACCAGGCGCTGTTCGACCTGGGCCTCAAGCCCGCCCCGGTCGACGACCGCGACTGGCAGGCGCGCAGCCGGGCCGCACTGCGCCTGATGCGCCAGCAACTGCTGTGCCTTGGCGTGCAGGTACTGCTGGCGATTGCCGGCATACTGTGCCTGCCCTGGCTTTCTCTCGTCGGATAAGGACCTCGTCATGCTAGCCGCCCTCACCGCCTTCGGCATCACCTCGGTGGCCCGCCTGATCACGGGCGCCCGCGCCCTGTGGCTGGGCTGTACACCGCAGCCGGTGCAACGCCTGTACTACGCCAACCACAGCAGCCACGGGGACTTCGTGCTGATCTGGGCCTCGCTGCCCCAGGAACTGCGCCGGCACACCCGCCCGGTGGCCGGGGCCGATTACTGGCAAAAACCGGGCATTCGCCAATTTCTGATCAACCGGGTGTTCAACGGCGTGCTGATCGACCGCCAGCACAGCGAGGCTCAGAGCGACCCCTTGCAGCCGATCCATGCGGCGCTGGAGCAGGGCGACTCGCTGATCTTCTTCCCCGAAGGCACGCGCAACCTGGGCGACGAGCCCTTGCTGGCGTTCAAGAGCGGGCTGTTCCACTTGGCCAGTGCCCACCCCGAGGTGGAGCTGATCCCGGTGTGGATCGCCAACCTCAACCGGGTGATGCCCAAGGGCCGTGCCCTGCCCCTGCCGCTGCTGTGCACCCTGAGCTTCGGCGAGCCGCTGCAACGCTTGCCCGATGACAGCAAGCACGCGTTTCTGGAACGGGCACGCCTTGCCCTGCTGGCCCTGGCCCCCAAGGAATCCTGAGATGGACCACAACACACTTCTGCTGTTTGCCGGTATCGGTGGCCTGCTGCTGCTCGCCAGCCTGATCGGGCGCCTGCTCAAATGGCGCGCGGGCCCGGCCCCGCACGCGGTCATCGACAACCTCAATGCGCGCATCAATGCCTGGTGGGTGATGGTGCTGGTGATCGGCCTGGCCTTCGTGTTCGGCAAGCTGGGGGTCATCCTGCTGTTCTATTGCGTGTCGTTCTATGCGCTGCGCGAGTTCCTCACCCTCACGCCCACCCGGCGTGGCGACTACCCGGCACTGGTGGCGGCGTTCTATGTGGCGCTGCCGGTGCAGTACCTGCTGATCGCGATGGACTGGTACGGGTTGTTCAGTATCTTCATCCCGGTGTACCTGTTCTTGCTGCTGCCGATCCTGGCCAGTTTCGGCGGCGATACCACGCGCTTTCTGGAGCGGGCCTCGAAGGTGCAGTGGGGGCTGATGATCGCGGTGTACTGCCTGTCGTCGGTACCGGCCCTGATGACGCTGGATATCCCCGGGTTCGAGGGGCGCAACCTGCTGTTGATCGCCTGGCTGATTCTGGTGGTACAGATTTCCGATGTACTGCAGTACGTGTGCGGCAAGCTGTTCGGCAAGCGCAAGGTGGCGCCGCGGCTGTCGCCGTCCAAGACGCTGGAGGGGTTGCTGGGCGGTGTGGCACTGGCCACGCTGATCGGCGCGACGCTGTTCTGGATCACCCCGTTCACCTTCTGGCAGGCGGCGCTGATGGCGCTGACCGTGAACGTCATGGGCTTCTTTGGCGGGCTGGTGATGTCGGCGATCAAGCGTGACCGCGGGGTGAAGGACTGGGGGCACATGATCGAGGGGCACGGCGGCATGCTGGACCGCATGGATTCGGTATGTTTCGCGGCGCCGGTGTTCTTTCACTTTGTACGTTACTGGTGGGCTTGAGGGCCAGGCGAGTGCTGCGCACTCGATCGCGGGTCAAGCCCGCTCCCACAGGTACAGCACAGTCCCTGTGGGAGCGGGCTTGACCCGCGATGCTTTCTACTCGGGCTTGCGATAGCCCTCGATGATCGCCGAGAAGTCCTTGCCACCCTCCCCGCGCAGGCTCATCGCCTGGTACAGCTGCTGCGCCACCGCGCCCAGAATCACCGGCTGGTGCGCCTGACGCGCCGCCTCGGTGGCCAGCCCCAGGTCCTTGAGCATCAGCTCCGCACCAAAGCCACCGGTGTACCCGCGTGATGCCGGCGCCGTCTCGACGATACCCGGCCACGGGTTGTAGGTGTCCGAACTCCAGCAACGCCCGGTGGAGCTGTTGATGATGCCGGCCAGCACCTTGGTGTCGATGCCCAGGGCATTGCCCAGGGCCATGGCCTCGGACACGCCGATCATCGAGATGCCCAGCAGCAGGTTGTTGCAGATCTTGGCGATCTGCCCGGTACCCACCTCGCCGCAGTGCACGATGTTGCGCCCCATCTGCGCCAGCACCGGCTGCAGGGTGGCGAACAGCGCCTCACTGGCGCCGACCATGAAGGTCAGGGTACCCGCCGCCGCGCCGCCGGTGCCGCCCGACACCGGTGCATCGGCCAGGTCCACACCCTGCCTGGCCGCCGCTGCATGCACCGCACGCACGGTCTGCGAGTCGATGGTGCTGCAGTCCACTACCGGGGTACCGGCGCGCACGCCGGCCAGCACGCCGTCTTCGTTGAGGTACACGCTGCGCACATGGGCAGCGGCCGGCAGCATGGTGATGACCAGCTCGCTGGCGCTGGCCGCGTCCTTGGGCGAGGCACTGATCTGCCCGCCGAGTTCGGCCAGTTCTGCCAGTACCTCCTTGTTCAGGTCGAACAGACTGAGCTGATGGCCGGCCTTGATCAGGTTGCGCGCCATCGGCGCGCCCATGTTGCCCAGCCCGATGAATGCAATACGCATGGTCGACTCCTTAACGCAGGCTGATGGTGGTGTTCACGCCATCGTTGACGCTGTCGTCGTCGAACCAGCGCGCGGTGACGGTCTTGGTCTGGGTGTAGAACTGCACCACTTGCTTGCCGTAGGGGCCCAGGTCACCCAGCTTGGAGCCGCGCGAACCGGTGAAACTGAAGAACGGTACCGGCACCGGGATCGGAATGTTGATGCCCACCTGGCCCACGTCGATCTCGCTCTGGAACTTGCGCGCCGCGGCGCCGCTCTGGGTGAACAGGCCGGTGCCGTTGCCGAACGGGTTGCGGTTGACCAGCGCGATGGCCTCGTCGAGGGTGTCGACCTCCAGCACCACAAGCACCGGGCCGAAGATTTCCTGGGTGTAGATCTGCATGTCGGTGGTCACGCCGGAGAACAGCGTGGGGCCGACGAAGTTGCCCTGCTCGTAGCCGGGCACCTGCACGTCGCGGCCATCGAGTTCGAGGGTGGCGCCTTCCTTGATGCCGCTTTCGATCAGGCCCAGCACACGCTCCTTGGCGCGCTTGGAGATCAGCGGGCCCACATCGGTGCCAGGCTCGCTGCCGGCGTTGACCTTGAGCTTGGCGGCCAGGGCCTTGAGCTCCGGCAGCCATTCGCGGGCCTTGCCCACCAGCACCGCCACCGAGGTGGCCATGCAGCGTTGGCCGGCAGCGCCGAAACCGGCACCTACCAGGGCATTGAGGGTTTGCGTGCGGTTGGCGTCGGGCAGCACCACTGCGTGGTTCTTGGCGCCCATCATCGACTGCACGCGCTTGCCGTGCTGGCCGGCCAGGTTGTACACGTGGGTGCCGACCTCGGTGGAGCCGACGAACGAGATCGCCTTGATGTCGGTATGGGTGCACAGCGCATCCACCACCTGCTTGCCGCCGTGCACCACGTTGAGCACGCCGGCCGGCACACCGGCTTCCAGCGCCAGCTCCACCAGCATCATGGTCGACAGCGGGTCCTGCTCGGACGGCTTGAGCACGAAGGTGTTGCCGCACACGATGGCCATCGGGAACATCCACAGCGGAATCATTGCCGGGAAGTTGAACGGGGTGATGCCGGCGCACACGCCGATGGGCTGGCGCAGGGTGTAGGTATCGACGCCGCCGGCCACGTTCTCGGCGAACTCGCCCATCTGCAGGGTGCCGATGGAGCACGCATGCTCGACCACTTCAAGGCCGCGGAAGATGTCGCCTTCGGCGTCGGCGATGGTCTTGCCCTGCTCGGCGCTCAGGGTCACGGCGATGCGCTTGGAGTGTTCGCGGATCAGCGCCTGCAGCTTGAGCATGATGCGCATGCGCGCGCCGATCGGGGTATCGCGCCAGGTCTTGAACGCACGCTGGCCGGCAGCGATGGCGGCATCGACTTCTTCGGCGGTGGCAAAGGGTACGCGGGCCAGCACCTGCTGGGTGGCCGGGTTGACCACGTCGCGCCATTCGGTGGTTTTCGACTCGACCCACTGGCCGTCGATCAGCAGCTTGACACTGTCGACCTTGGTCTGGCCGGGCGTGAGGGATGCGTTCATGAGGGTTCTCCTGGATTTATTGTTAGGGAGAGAAACGCCGACGCGGCAGCCGCGACGGTGCTTGGGTCCTGGGCTGAATTGGAGTATAGATGTGCAAACTTCTAATAAGAACGCACATAAAAGCCGGACCAACATGCAAAAAAACATCACATCCCTGGGGTCGCTGAACTGGGACGACCTCAAGTTCTTCCTCGAAGTGGCGCGCACGCGCAAGGCCAGCAGCGCCGCCAAGCGCCTGGGCGTGGACTACACCACGGTGTCGCGGCGCATCAGTTCGCTGGAGGTGGCGCTGGGCACGTTGCTGTTCGAAAAGTCGCGCACCAGCGGCTTCGTGCTCACCGCCGAGGGGCAGCGCCTGCTCAGCTATGCCGAGGCCATCGAGAGCACCCTGCACATGGCCTGCGAGCAGGTGTCCGGCTCGGGCGTGGCGCTATCGGGGCATGTACGCATGGGCTGCACCGAAGGCTTTGGCAGCTTCTTCATCACCCCGCAGTTGAGCCACTTTGTCGATGCCTACCCGGCGATCTCGGTGGATATCCTGCCGCTGCCGCACTTCATCAGCCTGTCCAAACGCGAGGCCGACATCGTGATCGCGCTGGAGCGCCCGGAACACGGGCCCTATGTGTGCTGCAAGCTGTGCGACTACCGCCTGCGCCTGTACGCCACCCGCGACTACCTGGACAACCACGAGCCGATCCTGCGCAGCAGCGACCTGGCCCGGCACCCGTTCATCAGCTACGTGGACGACCTGGCATTCAGCTCCGAGCTGCTGTACCTGGCCAACCTGCTGCCCACCGCTACCGCACACCTGCGCAGCACAAGCGTGATCGCCCAGTACGTGGCGGCCCAGCAGGGTCGCGGGCTGGCCATCCTGCCGTGTTTTCTGGCCGCACAGGACCCGCGGCTGGTGCCGGTGCTGCCGGGGGAAGTGGAGATTACCCGGCAGTTCTGGATGTACTGCCGGGAGGACCTGCGCAAGCTCAAGCGCATCACGCTGCTGTGGGACTACATCCGCGACGTGACCGAGCGCAACGCGCCCCTGCTGATGGGCGAGTCGCACACGATGAGTTTTGCCGACTAGTCGGAGGCGACCACGATCGCCACGCGGCGGTTTTCGGTGCGGCCGGCGGCGGTGTCGTTGCTGGCCACCGGCTCGCGGCTGCCAAGGCCGCGGGTCTCGACGTTCTCGGGGCGCATGCCCACGCCCACCAGCACCCTGGCCACACTGGCCGCCCTGCGCGCCGACAGCTGTTCGTTGTAGCTGGCCTTGCCGGACGAATCGGTATGGCCATCCACCCGCACCCGCTCGATGTGCACCGACAGCAGCGCCTTGCCGATACGCTCGACGATCTCGCGGCTCTGGGTGTTGAGTGCATCCAGGTCGCTGCCGAACAGCACCTTGCCGGACAGGCCGAAGGTCCAGCCCTCGTCGGTGGGGGTGAACCCCTCCTGTTTGAGCACGGCTATCTGCTCGGGGGTCAGGCCCTTGGGCGGCGGGGTCTGGCAGCCGCCGAGGGCGAAAAGGGCCAGGGCCAGAAAGGCCAGGTGCAAGCGAAGGTATCGAGTCAGGTGAATCACGGTTCAGCTCCTGTTTTTGCGCTGGACGCAGAGAACTCCGCCTCTGCCGACTGGGGCCCGTCACGGGTGTGACGCTTGGCCTGGTACATCGCCGCATCGGCGGCATTGAGCAACTCGGCCGGGGTACGGCCGTCATCGGGAAACACTGCGATGCCTACGCTCAACGAGGTAACGACGCACTGGCCGTCCGGCAGGCGGATAGGCAGGCTCATGCTGGCGGCTATCTTGTCGGCGATACGCTGGGCATCCTCGAAGCGATGCAGAGGGGTAAGCAGCACCGCAAATTCGTCCCCCCCCAGACGCGCCACCAGGTCGTGCTCGCGCAGCTGCGCACGCACCCGGCTGGCCACGGCGACCAGCACCTCGTCGCCTGCGGCATGGCCGTAGCTGTCGTTGATTTCCTTGAAGCGGTCGCTGTCCAGAAACAGCAGCGCCAGCCCGTCGCCATGCTTGATCGCGTTGCGCAGGCTGCGGCTCAGGCGGCCCTCGAAGAACGCCCGGTTGGGCAGGCCGGTCAGGCTGTCGTGGCTGGCCTGGTGGGCCAGGGTCTCGTTCTCGCTCTGCAGGTGGTTTTGCCAGGCTTCCATTTCGTCGAGCAGGGCATTGAAGTCGTTGCCCAGCTCGTTGAGTTCGGCGATCTGGGTGGAGGGCACGCGCCGGTCGAAGCTGCGTTCGCGCCGCGCCGCATGGGCCACGCTGGCCAGCCCGCGCAGGGGCCCCACGATATCGGCGAACAGCCGGCGCGACAGGTACAGGGCACTTACCGCGCTGAGCGCCGTGCACAGCAGAATGCCCGCCAGGCCACTGAGCAGAAAGCGCATCAGGCTGCCGCCCTGGCCAACCAGCTCGATGCGCCCCACCTGCTGGCCCTGGTGCACCACCGGCAGCCGGATCGGCTCTTCGAGCAGGGTCCGGGCGATCTTGAGCTCCAGCTGGTCGAGCATGCCGCCTTCACTGCGCTCCCAACTGGCCAGCAACTGGTCCGCATCGTCGAAGACCTTGACGTTGGCCACTTCCTCGGCCGCAGCAATCAGCGCCAGGGCTTCGTTGGCGGCGCTGCTGTCGTTGAACACCACCGCGGCCTCGACGGTGTAGTTGATCGAACGGGCAATCAGGTGAAGGTTGTGGTTGGCATAGACGCGCAATGCCAGCACCCCCAGCACGGTCAGCGAGATGCCGGCCAGCCCGATGGCCAGCAACGCCACGCCCAGGTGCCCGCGGCTGAGCACCGCGCGCAACGTGGTCCGTTCGCGTGTCTTGAGCCAGCCGATCATGGCTGCAGCGCTCGGCGCCGCGACAATTGCAGCACGCTGGGATGGATGCGCACGCCGCTGCGCGCCACCGAGTCGAGGTTCACGTCAAAGGCCACCTGGGTGTCCTTGACCCGCAGGCAGAACAGGCTGCCGACCGTACAGGGGTCATCCGCTTCGCTGATGCTCAGCACCGGCTTGCCGTTGATCGCGCTGATGAGCTGGCTGCGCGCCTCGCCACTGAGCTTGCCGATGTACACCGCATCGCACTGGGTGAGGATACGCGGATCCCCCGCCAGCAGACGACGTACGGTCAGCGGCCGGCCGGTGGCCTGGGTGGTCCCCTTGACCAGGTCGTCGGCATATTCGGTAGGGCCGATCAGGCACAGGCGCAGCTGTTCGGGTTCCACCGGCCAGCGCGCGTAACTGAGGATACCCAGTACCACCTGGGTCACTGCCTTGGCCCGCTGCTCGGCCAGTGTGGCGGCCGCGGCGCCCTGGGCCATGCCGTGCAGCGGAAGTACCAGCACCAACGCCGCCAGCAGCATGAGCCTCCAGCGTTTTACACGTCCCGGTGTAAGGGCGGCGACCTTCATATAGGAAATCTCTTAAGACCATGCCTTGCGTGGGGGCAAGATAGCATAACGCCTGCTTTTCCCGCGAGGTCGCCTCCAAAGGCGGATCAGCCGAATCGTCGGCTGCGGCGGCGCCTTACACCTGTTCCAGCATCAGCCCGGAAATACGCTTGACCTTGCGCCGCACCGCCTCCTCGAAAATGCCCTGGCGCGGCTCTATCAGGCTGAAGCAGTCCTTGGCGCGGGTGATGCCGGTGTAGATCAGTTCCTTGGTCAACACCGGGTTCAAGGCGTCGGGAAGCACCAGAACCGTGTGGGAGAACTCCGAGCCCTGGGACTTGTGCACCGTCATGGCGTACACGGTTTCAACCTCACTTAACCGGCTGGGCAGGACGAATCTGACGCCGCCCTGGCCATCGTTCCGAGGAAACGCCACCCGCAGCAACGGTGTGGAGGCCTGGGCGTCCGGCAGGCGCAAGGCAATGCCGATATCGCCGTTCATCAGGCCCAGACCATAGTCGTTGCGCGTCATCAGCACCGGGCGACCTTCGTACCAGGGCTGTTCGCCATCGATCAGGCCGGCCGCCGCCAGCACCTTGCCGACCCGCTGGTTCAGGCCCTCGACACCCCAGGGGCCCTTGCGCACCGCGCACAGCAGCTGGAAGCGCTCGAAGGCGCGCAGCACCTTCAGTGCCCACGCCTCCCAGCGTGGATCGTCAGCGGCGGTATCCGGCGCCGGGCGGGTCTGGCGAATCAGGTGCAGGTACTCACGATAGCCCTGCGGACTGTCGCCACCGCGGCCCAGCCCCTGCAGCAGCAGGGTGTCGAGCTTGCGGTCGTGCTCGCCGCTCAGGCGCAGGCTGCGCACGTCGGCAAGACCTTGCTCGAGCAGCGCACGGGCCTGTTCCGGCTGCTGGCCGTTGACCTGGCGCGCCAGCTGGCCGATACCGCTGCCCTCACCAAAGCGGCGCGAATGGCGCAACATCACCACTTGCTGGGGCAAGGGGTCGCGCTGGGCATCGCCCTCGACCAGGCCGCTGCCGGCCAGCGACTCGCCACTGACCTGCTCCAGCCAGCTGCGGGTGGCAGCGCTGTAGCGCCCGGCCTCGGCATCGCGGCACAGGTCGCCCAGCACTGCGCCGGCCTCGACCGACGCCAGCTGGTCCTTGTCCCCGAGCAGAATCAGGCGCGCATGCCCCGGCATCGCCGCCAGCAGGTTGGCCATCATTTCCAGGTCGATCATCGAGGCCTCGTCGACCACCAGCACGTCCAGTGGCAACGGGTTGCCGGCATGGTGACGGAAATGTCGCGAGCCCGGGCGGCTGCCCAGCAGGCGGTGCACGGTAGAGACATCGCTGGGGATGTTGCTGCGCACGGCGTCACTGACGGCCAGCCGCTCCACCTGCTGGCCGATGGATTCGGTAAGACGCGCCGCTGCCTTGCCGGTCGGTGCGGCCAGGCGGATACGCAACGGGCGCCCGACCTCCACGGCCGGGGCCTGCAACAGGGCCAGCAGGCGCACCACGGTGGTGGTCTTGCCGGTGCCGGGGCCGCCGGTGATGATGCTGAACGCACTGCGGGTGGCCAGCGCGCAGGCGAGCTTCTGCCAGTCGACCTGACCGGCCAGCGCCGAGCCTTCGAACAGCGCATCCAGGCGGGCGCGCAAATCGGCGGGCGTGGGTTCGGCCTGTTCCAGGCGTTCGCGCAGGGCACTGTCGATGCGCCGTTCATAGGCCCAGTAGCGGCGCAGGTACAGGCGCTGCCCACTCAACACCAGCGGGCGCGAAGCCTGCGCTTCGCTGCTGCCCAGGGCAACCAGCGCGCTGCCTTGCAGGCGCTGGCACCAGGTGGCCAGATCGAGGCGCTCCAGCAGTTGCGAAGGCAGCAGCAAGGGGCCGGCCAGGGCATCGCCCTCGGGTGGCAACGACAGGGCAAAGTCAGGCTCGGCCAGGGTTTCGGCCAGGTCCAGGCACACGTGCCCGTGCCCCAACTGGTGGCTGGCCAGTGTGGCGGCCAGCAGCACCAGCGGGTCGGCCTGCGGGTCGCGTTCGCCGAGGAAAGCCACGAAGGCGCGGTCCAGTGCTCGCAGCCAGCCGCGCTCGACCCATCGATCGAGCAGCGCCAGCAGGTCGGCGCCCACCGTCAACGGCGCCAGGGCCGCCAGATGCCCGGCATCCAGAGGGGTGGGCAACAGGTCGTCGAACGTGCGGCTCATGCGCTGTCTCCGGAAAACAGATCAGGTTGCTGCGGTGTGCTTGCGCCGCTGAACAGGGCATCGAGCCGCTCGATCAGTACGCGCGGCGGCTTGATGAAGTACAAGCCCTGGCTGGCCGCGTGCACCCCACGCAGGAACAGGAACACCGCGCCGCCCACATGCCGGTCGTAGTCGTAGTCGGGCAGGCGGGCACGCAGCTGACGGTGCAGGGCCAGCAGGTACAGCACGTACTGCAGGTCGTAGCGATGCTCGAGGATCGCGCCCTCCATCGCCAGCTCGCTGTAGGCCTGGTCGTCGGTGCCCAGCCAGTTGGACTTGTAGTCGGCCACGTAGTAGCGCCCGTCGTGCTCGAATGCCAGGTCGATGAAGCCCTTGAACATGCCATTGAGCAGCGCCGACTGCGCGGCCGGTCGGGCTGCGCCGTCGTGGGTGTGGGTGCATACCAGGCGGTCGAGGGCCAGCACGTCGACCTGATGGCTGGCGAACCAGAACTCCATCTCGATCTGGTACTGGCTCAACTGGCCCAGGGCAACCGGCGCACTGTCCGGTGCCAGGTGCAGCGGTGCGTTCAGCAGGTGTTCGAGCCAGTTGCCGAGGGTGTTGATCCAGCCGGTCCAGTCGCGCCGGTTGCAGCGCTGGGCCACGGTCTTGTGCAGTTGCTCGGGCGCCGCGACCACCTGGCCGAAGCCTTCGTGACCGGCCCATTCGAGCAGCCCGTGGAGGAAGGTGCCGGGGTTGGGGCCACGCGGGAAGCGGTGAATGTCGCCGCCCGTCGCCACGACCTCGCGCAGGGCCTGCGGATCGGCCGGTTCGTCATCGAGCAGTTGCTGGGCCTGGGAGCTGTCGGCGGTGAGCAGCTCCTCGCCGATACGCAGTGCACTGTAGGAGGCGATCCACCAGTTCTCTGCGGCGCGGCGGCGCGGCTGGCGGGCCGGCAGCAGCTCGGCGGTGTTGCGCGGGGCCTGGTAGCGCTGGGTGTCGGCAATCGGCAATACCTGGCTGTGGATGGTCGCGCAACCTTCCTGCAATGCCTGCAGCCAGCCCTCAAGGGCGGTGGAAGCCGGCAGTACAGCGCCGCCGCCCAGCAGGTAGCCGAGCGCGCAGCGGTGCAGCAGCGATTCCTTGCCGGTGCCGCGCTTGAGGTCCGCCACCCCCAGCCAGCACGCGTGCTGGGCACGGGTCAGGGCCACGTAGAGCAGACGCAGGTCTTCGGCCAGGCGCTCGTCATCGGCCAGGGCGATCTGCTCGGCATCAGGGGTCAGGGTCAGCTGGGCATTGCCCTGGGCGTCGTGCCAGCCCAGGGGCAGGCGCTTTCCGTCCACCGGCTTGGCGGTGCTGATGAAGGGCAGGAACACCAGCGGGTATTCCAGCCCCTTGGATTTGTGGATGGTCACCACCTTGACCAGTTGCTCGTCGCTTTCCAGGCGCAGGATCTGTTCTTCACCGGCCTGGCCGGAGCTGGCCAGGTGTTCGCTCAGGTGGCGGATCAGCGCCTGCTCGCCGTCCAGCTCGGTGGCCGCCTGCTGCAGCAGCTCGGCCAGGTGCAGCAGGTTGGTCAGCACCCGTTCGCCATCGCTGCGGCGCATCAGTACCTGGGGCAGGTCGAAGTCGTGCAGCAGGTGACGCAGCATCGGCAGCACGCCCTGGGTGCGCCAGAGGTGGCGATAGTCGCGGAACTTCATGACCCAGTGTTCCCACACCCGCTCGTCCTGGTTGAGCTGGGCCAGCCGGGTCAGCGGCAGGTCGAGGGTGACGCTGGCCAGCGCCGCCTTGAGCAGGCGCTCGCTGTCGGGTTCGGCGCAGGCCTTGAGCCACGCCAGCAGGTCGTGTGCCTCCTGGGCGGCGAACACCGAGTCCTTGTCCGACAGGTAGACGCTGCGTACGTCGCGGGCGGCCAGTTCGGCGCGGATCAGCTGGGCCTCGCGACCGTCGCGAACCAGGATCGCAATGTCCGATGGCAAACAGCCACGCAACGCCTGGCCTGGCTGGACAAAGCCGCTGGTGCCCAGTTGGCCGCCGTTGAGCAGGCTGACGATCTGGGTGGCGCAGCTGGCGGCTACCTGTTGGCGATAGACCGCGCCGGACAGCGGCTCGTCGCTTGCCAGGTGCCACAGGTTGAGCGCTGCCAGGGGCTGCCCGTCGACCTGCAGGTGCTCCTTGCGCCCCTGCGCCCTGACCGCCACGAAGGGGACGGGGTTGTCGGCGCCGTCGCGGAACAGGAACGCCCCGCGACCGGCCTCGCGCTGTTCGGCGCGCATGAATACATGGTTGACCGCATCGACCATCGGCTGGCTTGAGCGGTAGTTGGTGTCCAGGCTGTGCAGCCGGCCGTGGGTGGCGCGCCGGGCGCCCAGGTAGGTGAAGATGTCGGCGCCGCGGAAGGCATAGATGGCCTGCTTGGGGTCGCCGATCATGAACAGCCCGGTTTCGCGCACGTCCTCCTCGATGCGATAGATACGCTGGAAGATGCGGTACTGCACCGGGTCGGTGTCCTGGAATTCGTCGATCAGGGCCACCGGGAACTGCTCGCGGATCAGCCCGGCCAGGCGCTCGCCGGCCGTCCCGCCCAAGGCCGAGTCGAGACGCAGCAGCATGTCGTCGAAGCCCATTTCGGCGCGGCGGCGCTTTTCCTGCTCGAAGCGTTTCGACACCCAGTTGGCGGCGTGTTCGAGCAGGCGGGCGTCCGGGGTCGGCAACGCCTGCAGCTCCAGGCGCAGGCCGGGCATGGCATCCAGCGCCGGGTGGCTGGGCGGCTCGCCCTTCCAGGCTTCGGCCATGCCTTGCGGGGTGAAGCGGGTGAACCCGGTGCCAATATCCAGCTCCACCGCCTGCTCGTCCTGGGCCCAGGCCGCGATCTTCTCGCACCAGGGTTCGAAATAGCGCGGCTGCATCTTGCGCCCGTCCACCTGCTTGGCGGCATGTGCGGCATGGCACAGTTGCAGCAGTTCCTGGGCCCACTGTGCCCAGGGCGCCTTGAGCTGGCGCAGCCGTTCGGCACGTTGCTGCACCACCGCTTCGATCAGCGCCTGTGGGTCGGCGCTGTCTTCCTCGCTCCGCGTGCGGCCGAACAGCGCGCGCACCCTGGGCAGCAATGCCTCGGGGCTGCTCCAGTGGCTGCGCACCCAGGCCAGGGCCTCGCCGTGCATGGGGTAGCAGAAGCGCCGCCAGTAGTCGCGCATGACCTGGCCGAGCAGCTCGCTGTGGTCGGTCTCCAGGGTCTGGGTGAACAGGCTGCCGCTGTCGAACGCGTGCTCGCGCAGCATCCGCTGGCACCAGCTGTGGATGGTCGAGACGGCGGCTTCGTCCATCCACTGCGCGGCAACGTCCAGGCGGTTGGCGCAGGCGGGCCAGGTGTCCGGGGCGTAGTGCTCGCGCAGTTGCACCAGCAAGGGGTCGGCTTCGGGCAGTTCGCCACGGAAGAACCGCGCCGCTTCGGCCAGGCGGGTGCGAATGCGCTCACGCAGCTCTTTGGTGGCCGCATCGGTGAAGGTCACCACCAGGATCTGTGGCGGCAGCAGCTCGCGCCCGAAGCCCTGCTCGCCGCCATGGCCGAGCACCAGGCGCAGGTACAAGGCAGAGATGGTAAAGGTTTTGCCGGTACCGGCACTGGCTTCGATCAGTTGGCTGCCGTGCAGCGGGAAGGTCAGTGCCAGCGGCGGCTGGTGTGCGTGGGCAGTCATGGATGCGCCTCTTCACTGCCCAGGCGTTGCCAGGCGGCTTCGAACATCGGCCGGTACAGTGCCTCGCACCAGCCCTCGAATTCTTCACTCGCGGTCAGCGCCGCGAAATCACTGAACTGTCGGGCCAGTGCGGTGCTTTCGCTGCGCTCGCCGCGGGTGTTCTGGCCGTCGCCGTCGTAGGCCTTGGCTGCGGCCGCCAGGGCTTTTTCAGGGTCACTCTGGCCGAGCCAGGTGAAGGCGGTCTTGATCGCCACCGGCAGCGGCGCATTCATGCCGGCCTGCCGGGCCACCAGCAGGTCGCCGAGCAGTTCCGCGGCACGCGGTTGCTCCAGCGGGTCGAGCAACAGGGTCACGTCGGTGGCGACCACTGCGCTGCTCAACCGGTGCCCAACGGCACACGCTGCCAGGTGCATGACCCAGGTCGCCACCAGTCGGTGCCACTTGAGCGATTTGCCGCTGCTGATGCCGTTGGGCAAGGTGGTGATGCTCAGCAGCGCCTGGTCGTCACGCTGGTACACCCGCCCCAGCCAGCCTTCGAGCCGCAGCTGGCGATACACGAAGCTGATCGGCAGCGCACTGTCGATCAGGGTTGGCCATTGGCCGAGCAGTTGAGCGTGTCGCAACAGCAGGTCGGGCAATGGCTCGATCAGTTCGGCCTGCAGGCATTCACCGAAGCCGGCCAGCGGCAGCATCCCGCTGCGTTGCAGGCGACGGGCCTGGGCCTGCAGGGCGTCGGTGCTGTTGGTGGGGTCGGCCAGGGCTGCGCCCAGCAAGCTTTCGCTCAGGCTGTAGCGCTGCAGGGCGTCGAGCACGAAGGGCTCTTCGTCGGCCAGGGGGGCTTCGGCGGCTTCGAAGAACACCTTCAGGCGCTGGCTGAAGAAGTGCCGAACGGGGTGGCGCATGAAGTCCTGGAGCAAGGTCAGGCTCAGGGGCTCTTCGGGCACGAAAGGCTCCAGTTGGTCGGCCTCGGTCGGCAACTGCGTTGGCGGCAGGTGCAGGGCGCGCCATTCGCTGGCATAGCTGAACAGGTTGCTGTGCTTGTGGAAGTAGCGGGCGCTGAACGGTTGCAGGGGGTGTTCCTGCGTCAAGGCGTGCAACAGTTGCAGACCGCCCTCCACTGGGTCGTCGGCCTTGGCCTTGGGGCTGCGCCAGCCGGCGGCGAGGTGATCGCGCAACTGGCCGATGAGCACCGACGCCGGCCGCTCGCTGTTGTCGCGAATGCTGCGGCCCACCCAGCTGACGTACAGTTGCTCACGCGCCGACAGCAAGGCTTCGAGCAGCAGGTAACGGTCGTCCTCGCGTCGAGAGCGGTCGCCGGGGCGGTAGTCGCTGCCCATCAGGTCGAAGTCCAGCGGCGGCTGCGCACGCGGGTAGTCACCATCGTTCATGCCCAGCAGGCACACGACCTTGAAGGGAATGGCACGCATGGGCATCAGGGTGCAGAAGTTCACCGAGCCGGCCAGAAAGCGCTGGGACAAGCGCCCCTGGTCCAGGCCGGCGAGCCAGGCTTCGCGCACCACCGTCAACGGCAAGGCGTCCTCGAGCCCGACCGACTCGCAGGTTTGCAGCCAGGTTTCGCACAGGCCCTGCAGTTGCACCAGCAGGTAGTCATCGTGTTCGGTTTCGGCCAGGAAGAACACCTGCAGCAGGGCATGCAGGCGCGTGCCCCATTGCGCCACCGGTGCCGGCTGCGAGAGCTCGGCATGGGCCACCTCGAGCGCATCGAGCAGGGCCACCAGCGGGCCGATCAGGGCAGCATCGAGGCCGCCGATTTCATCATAGGGTTCGATGTCGTCGCAGCTGTCGCCCGTGCCCACCGCATAGCCCAGCAGCATGCGGCGCAGGCCGAATCGCCAGCTGTTCTGCTCGAGGTCATCGGGCAGGCCCAGGCCGGCACGCTGCTGTGCATTGAGGCCCCAGCGCACGCCGGCCCCTTCGATCCAGCGGTGCAGCGTGGGCAGGTCGCTTTCCTTGATCGCAAAGCGGGCACGCAGGGCGGGAACATCCAGCAGATCGAGAATCTCGCTCACCGGGAAGCGGCTGTCCGGCAACTTGAGCAGGTGCTCCAGGGCAATCAGCAGCGGGTCGCGGCCGCGCTGGCCCTGGTCGGTCAGGGTGAAGGGAATGTAGCGCGGGTCGTTGCGCCCAAGCTGGCCGAACACGGCGCGGATGTGGGGCGCATAGGTGTTGATGTCCGGCAGCATCACGATCACGTCGCGCGGGCGCAGACCGGGATCGGCGCTGAAGCGGGCGAGCAACTGGTCGTGCAGGATCTCGACCTCGCGCTGCGCGCTGTGGGCCACATGAAAACGCACCGAGCGGTCCTTGGCCGGGTCGACGGCGGGCCACAAGGCGCGGGTCTCGACCAATGGGCGCAGTTCGAGAATGTCGTCCTGCAACTGGTTGAGCAGAGTGGCCTGCCCGTTTTCGGTGAACAGGTCGATGCGCCCGTCACTGAACACATTGCGATAGCTGCCCGGGTCATCGTAGCTGTCGAGCAGGTTGATGTAGTCCCGGCCCTGCTTGCCCCAGGCCGCAAGCAGCGGATGGGCATGCTGGTGCAGGGTGTCGGCGTCGATCAGGCTGGGCATGCCTTGCTTGCGCTGCTGGCGCTTGTACTGATGGCGCAGCAGGTCCTTGTCGGCGACGATATCGGCCCAGTGGTGACGGCAGGGGTTGTGCACGCATAGCAGCACCTGGCTGAAACGTGCCAGGCCTGCCAGCGCTTCAAGGGCCTGGGCCGGCAACGAAGAAATGCCGAACACGATGACCCGCGATGGCAGGCCCTTGGGGGCTTGTTCCAGTGCATTGATGCGCTCGACGAAACGCTGGTGCACGCCGGCACGGCTCTGGGCCATGCCTTCCTCTCCCACATCCAGCAGCAAGGCACGCCACAACTCTGCCTGCCAGCAGTTGGCGGGGGCCAGCGCACGGGAGTCGCCACGAGCGTTGCTCAGCACGTGACGTCCGGCTGCCCAGTCCTTCAGCCAATCGGCACGGTACACCTGGTATTGGTCGAACAGGTCGGCAAGGCGCTCGGCCAGCTGGTAGCGCTTGCGCAGGTCGCTGTCATCGGTAAGAAAGCGCTGCAACGGCTCGAAATGCGGCTGGTTGATCACTTCCGGCAGCAGGCGCATCAGGCGCCAGGTCAAGGGCGCCTTGTCGAGCGGGGAGGTTTCAGGAATCTCTTCGCGGCCAAGTACCCGGCGGTACAGCTGCCACATGAAGCTACCAGGCAACTGCACATCGATGGCGGCCGCGATGCCGCAACCGCCCTGGTCATCGTCCTGCGGGTCTTCGGCCAGGGCTAGCTTGAGCCACTGGGCGATACCGTTGCTCTGCACCAGCACCATCTCGTTTTCCAGGGGTGCCAGCGGATAACGCCGCATCAGGCTCACCACCAGGCCACGCAGTTCATCCAGGTGGTTGCCGTGAACGACCATGAATCCCGGTTGAAGCGTGCTTGCATGCGGCATGGGGCATCCCTTGGGCTGTGCGGATTTTGGGGGGAACCTTATCACGGTCTGCGTACAGACCGCGGGCCTGCAGCTTTTCGCCCCAC
>NZ_QKRS01000022.1:0-90004 GCF_024261405.1 Pseudomonas sp. FBF18
GGCTCGCGGGCGGCCAGCAGCACGCACTGCGCAGCCAGCCAGCCGGCCAGGCTCAACAGCACGCCGTCGAGCACGCGGCCCGGGCTGATCAACTGGCCAGCCCGCGCGGGTGCCAGCCAGGGTGGCCCTGGACGTAACGCACCTGCGGCAGGGCCAGCGGCGGCAATTGCCAGCCCGGTGGCTGCTGCACCAGCCATGCTTCCACCCGCTGCCACAGTGGCTCGCCGGCGTCGCTGTCGAATTGCAGGCCGAAGGTGCGGCACTGGCCATCCTGTGCGGCTACCCCGGAGACCCGTTTGCCGCCCGGGCTGTAGCTGACCTGCCAGGGCGCGCCAAACCAGCGCGGCAAATCCTGGCTGTTGTCGAGCAGCAGCGGCGTGCCGAACAGTTGCTCGGCAGCGTTTTCCAGCACCTGCTGTACCTGGCGTGCCGGCACCTGCACCACCGGGGCCGGGTAGCTGCCGGTGAGGCTGATCAGGTGTTCGCGGGTGATCGGCTGGCCGGCCGCCAGCGGGCTGTCGTAGCGCAGCCCCGGCAACAGCACCGGTGCCCCGCTGTCATCGGCCAGCGCCTGGTGCAGCAGGTTGTCCCAGCTGCCGCCACGGGTATCGCGTCGCCACAGGTTTTGCGGTGCCTGTGCCAGGGGTTGGTCGAGCCAGGCGGCATGCCCGGCGCGCTGTAGCTGCAACTGCGTGCGCAACGGCTCGACCCGCGCGCGGGCAGTCGGCGTGAGGCGGTGTTCGAAGGCGGGATGAAACTGCGCGGTGAACTGCCAGCGCCCGTCGCGATGCAGGCAGTTCACCGCGAACACGCCGCTGGCACGGTTGCCGGCCAGCAGCACCGGCACCTGCTTGCCGCTGGCCTGCAGTACCGAGACAGGCTGCGGCCACAGGTCCTGGCCACGGGCGCACAGCAGCAGGTCGGCATCGCTCAGACGCTCGGCCAGCCACAGCCCGGGGCCGGTGCCCACGTCCGCCAGGGCGATCACCAGGTCCGCCGCCTGGCGTGCCTGTTCGAAGGCCGGCAGCAGCGCCTGATACCACTGTTTGAGGGATGCGTTCTGGTCGCGGGCGTACGGGTCGGTAATGCCGACCACCGCCACCCGCACGCCGCCGCGGTGCAGCACAGTGAAGGCCGGCGTGCCCAGGGCCTGGGCGCGTTCGGGGGCCAGCCCCGCACCAAGCACGGCCTGACCGTACTGGCGATACAGGCCGGCGCACTGGCGCGGCCACAGCACCCGCTCATCGCTGCTCACGCGTACCTCGCTGCCCAGCATCCGGCTGCCCTGCACGCCACTGGCGCCCTGGGTCAGGTAGGCCAGGCCACTGCCGTTCCAGCCCTGGCCATTTTCCAGGGTCAGGCAGTTGCCCCGCCCCGCCGCCTCGCGCAGCTGTTCGAGCAGGGCACCCAACACCGCATACCCGCCGGTCTGTACGCCTTCGGCAAGGCTGGCGTCGAGCAGCGGGTTGAGCTCGGCACGCCCCTGGCGGGCATTGATACCGCTCATCCACGGTGCCTGGCCAAGGTGGCTGACCGGCCCCAGGCGCGTCGCCGGCACCACGGGCATGCCGGGCTGGCGCGCATCCAGGGTGTCGGCGAAATACAGCAGCTCCACCGTGCCGGCCTCTGCCGTCGACCGCGTGGCCAGGCTGGAACAGGCGGTCAGCAGCGGCGCCATTGCACCAACGCCCATCCAGCCCAACACATCGCGTCTGTACATGCTCGCCATCTACTCCATCGCCCTCGGGCTGATCAACTGTCGCAGCGGATAGTGCGGCGAGGGGATTACAGTTTGATGGCAGTTATTCGACAGGGCGTACAAAACCCCATCCAAATCAAATGGTAAGGATTCATTTCCTTAAAGGTCTGTTCACAAAACTGCCAATCAATCATCACACTCGCTCTCTACAGTGCCGGTTTCCGTAGAAGCCACTTCACCCAACAAGGATATGAAGAGATGAGTCGAGACACCGGCGACAACCTGGACCGCAACACCAGTGGCAACCTGCCAATGGCGACTGTCCTGGATGCCTACCTGAGCCGCCGCAGCGTGGTGCGCGGCAGCCTCGGTGCCGCGATCGCGATGATTGCAGGGACAGGCCTGAGCGGCTGCTTCGACAGCGGCGGGGGCTCGAGCCACAAGCCGACCCCTCCGGTGGAACCCGAGAAACCGAAACTCAAGCTGGGCTTCAACTCCATCGCCGGTTCGCGCACCGACGCCTGCGTGGTCGCCGACGGCTACAGCGCCTACGTGCTGGCGCCCTGGGGTACACCGCTGAACAGTGCGGGCAACCCGTGGAAAAGCGACGGCACCAACACTGCCGCCGATCAGGCCAACGCCATGGGCATGCACCATGACGGCATGCATTTCTTCCCCATCAACGGCAGCTCCGACGACGGCCTGCTGGCCATCAACTTCGAGTACATCGATGCCGACGCCCTGCACCCGGCCGGCCCGACCGTGGACGGCAGCGGCAAGCGCCCGGCCGAGGAAGTGCGCAAGGAAATCAACGCCCACGGCGCCGGCGTGGTGCGCCTGAGCAAGGTCAACGGACGCTGGCAAGTGGTCGACAACGACCCGCTCAACCGCCGCTTCACCACCGCCACGCTGATGGACCTGGCCGGCCCGCTGCGCGGCAGCGACCACGTCAAGACCGTGTTCTCCAACACCGGTACCCAAGCCCGCGGCACCAACAACAACTGTGGCAACGGCTTCACCCCGTGGGGCACCTACCTCACCTGCGAAGAGAACTGGCCAGGAATTTTCGTCAACACCAGCGGCGCCGTGCCGGACGATCAGCGCCGCATCGGGGTGAGCACCAGCAAGGGCAACTACGCCTGGGAAAGTGCCGCCGGCGATGCCAGCGAAGTGGACGGCGAGTTCACCCGGTTCATCCTTGACCCCACCGGCGCGACGGCCACCGACGACTACCGCAACGAAGCCAGCACCTACGGCTACATCGTCGAGATCGACCCCTATGACGCCAGCACCCGTGCGGTCAAGCGCACCGCCCTGGGGCGTTTCCGCCATGAAGGCTGCTGCCCGGCGCTGCCGGTAGCCGGCAAGCCGGTGGTGTTCTACATGGGCGACGACTCCAACAACGAGTACCTCTACAAGTTCGTCTCCACCGCCCTGTGGGACACCGCCGACGCCAACCCGAGCAACCGCCTGGCTACCGGTGCCAAGTACATGGACGACGGCAAACTGTACGTGGCGCGCTTCGACGCCGACGGCAGCGGCCACTGGCTGTTGCTGGACGTCGCCACCACCACCAAGGCCGGCACCACCCTGGGCGCGCTGTACACCGACCTGCCGGGCATCATCCTCAACACCCGTGGCGCCGCCGATGCCCTGGGCGCAACGCCTATGGACCGTCCGGAGTGGACCACGGTCAACCCGCTCAACGGCGACGTGTACCTGACCCTGACCAACAACAGCAAGCGCACCCCGGCCACTGTCGACAACGCCAACCCGCGCGGGCCGAACAAGCATGGCCACATCATCCGCTGGCACGACAGCGACGACCACCTGAGCTTTACCTGGGACATCTTCGTGTTCGGCGCCAACGCCGCCGGCAGCGCCGACATCAACCGCTCGGGGCTGACCGAACTCAACCAGTTCGCCAGCCCCGACGGGATGAGCTTCGATAGCCGCGGCATCCTGTGGTTCCAGACCGACAACGGCGAATCGACCCTGACCGACTACACCAACGACCAGATGCTGGCGGTGATCCCCACCGACCTGGTCGATGCCAGCGGCAAGCAGGTGCCGATCAATGCCCAGAACCAGGTCGACCTGCGCCGCTTCTTCGTCGGCCCCAACGGCTGCGAGGTGACTGGCATCGCCTTCACGCCGGACAACAAGTCGATCTTCGTCAACATCCAGCACCCGGAGAACTGGCCGTCGACCGACGTCGCAACCTCCGTCACCCCCGCCGGCACCACCGTGCGCCCACGCGCCTCGACAGTGGTGATCCAGCGCAACGATGGCGGTGAAATCGGCGTCTAGACCCGACCGGCACCGCTGCCCTTACCAGGGCAGCGGTTCGCGCCGGGTTACCCGCACCTGCTGCACCGGCACCAGGGCATGCCACTGCACCACGCCACGGGCATGTACCTGGTACTGGCTGCGCAGCACGTGAGCGTCCTGCTCGATCTCCAGCTGCAACAGAAAGTCCCCGCTGTTGAGCAACAACCCCTCACTCAAGCGTTCGAAGGTCGCATCGTCCAGCGCACCGAGTGCCTGGCGCAAGGCGCCGGCATCCCGGTAGCCGGTGGCCGGGCGTGCAGTGACCACCCGGCTCAGCAGTGAGCGGCTCATCCTTCCCTCATACAGCGCCTCCAGCAACGGCAACTGTTCAAGGCTCAGCGCATTCGCATTGAGCCGCCAGTGCGTGGTTTCGGGCAACGCACACAGCTGCGGGTAACGGGCCTGGCGTTGCGGGTCGGGGCCCAGCAGCAGGTTCAACTCGCTCATGTCCAGCATCAGCTGATTGGCCGCCAGGCGCGGCGGCGACTGGCGCAGGTAATGATCGTTCTCGGCGCCCTCGCGACGCGCCTGGTGATCGCTGTCGATCCAGTCGGCCAGGGCCTGGGCCAGCTGGGCGGCGGCCATGTCGCCGCCCAGCAGGTACTGCAGTTGGCGTTCGGCACGCTCGGCATCCTCGCCCACCAGGCTGTTGACGTTGAAACAGGTGTGCAGGTCGCGGATGCGCAGGGTCGCCGAACCGCCGTCGAACGCATACGGCAGCGCCTGGCCACGCAGCGCCTGCCAGAACAGCGGGCTGGCACGCCAACTGGGGTCTTGCAGGGCCTGCTCGGCAAAGGCCAGCCCGGCCCGCTCCAGCCCGCGCGCCTGCACGCGCTGCTGCACCAGGCGCACCGCATCGACCTGGGCGCGCCCCTCCTGTACCAGCCATGCCAGGCCACCGGCGATCATCGCCAGCACCACCAGCACCATCAGCAATGCCGCGCCCTGCTGTCGCTTGCCACCCATCGTCACGCTACCTCTGCCAAAGAGCGGCCAGTCAACACGGCGGATGTTTCAGGCACATGGCAAAGGCGTTGCCCGTCACCTTTGCGTCATAAAGCGCAGGCAGGATAAACCCTTCTTTTTCATGACCTTGGAGTGCTTCACATGGGCGGTATCGGGATCTGGCAACTGGTTATCGTGTTGATGATCGTGTTCATGCTGTTCGGCACCAAGCGCCTCAAGGGCCTGGGCGCGGACGTGGGCGAGGCGATCCAGGGCTTTCGCAAATCCATGGGCAACGGCCCGCAGGCCGACACCCCGGACGCCCCTGCCCCGGTGCAGCAGGTACAGCAGGGGCAACCGGAACAACGCAGCTGATGTTCGAGATCGGCTTTACCGAACTGCTGCTGGTGGGCGTGGTGGCGCTGCTGGTGCTGGGCCCCGAACGCCTGCCGGTGGCGATGCGCACCGTGGGGCGTGGCGTGGGCCAGGCCAGGCGTGCCATGGGGGCGCTGCGTGCACAGGTGGAGCGTGAGCTCGACACCCAGGCACTGACCCAGGAGCTGGATGCCGAGCCACTGCGGCGTCTGGAACAGGAACTGCGCCAGGGCGTGAGCCTGCAGGCGCAGCCGACCCCGACTTCGACCAATGGACCCTGCCCATGACTGATACCCAAGCGGGCATGCCCCTGACTGCCCACCTGACCGAACTGCGGCGGCGCCTGGTGCGCTGCCTGCTGGCCGTCACGCTGGTGTTCCTGGGTTTGTTCCCGTTCGCCCAGACCCTCTATACCGCCGTGTCCGAACCCTTGCGCCGTTACCTGCCCGAAGGCGCGAGCATGATCGCGACCAGCGTGACGTCGCCGTTCCTGGCGCCCTTCAAGCTGACCCTTATGGCTGCGCTGTTCGTCGCCATGCCGGTGCTGCTGCACCAGGTGTGGGGGTTCGTGGCACCGGGGATGTACCGCAAGGAACGGCGCATCGCCTTGCCATTGCTGGTATCGAGCATCGTGCTGTTCTATGCCGGCATGGCCTTCGCGTTCTTCGTGGTGTTTCCGATGATGTTCGGTTTTTTCGCCAGCGTGACCCCGGCCGGGGTGTCGATGATGACCGACATCAGCCTGTACCTGGACTTCATCCTGGCGCTGTTTCTGGCGTTCGGGCTGGCGTTCGAGATACCGGTGGCCACCTTCATCGTGGTGTGGGCGGGGGTGACGGATGTGGCGACACTGCGCAAGAGCCGGCCTTACGTGATCGTCGGATGCTTTGTGGTGGGCATGCTGCTGACCCCGCCGGACGTGTTTTCACAGACCTTGCTGGCGGTGCCGATGTGGATACTGTTTGAAGTGGGGTTGCTGGCGTGTGCGGGGGTGCAGCGCAAGCAGGAACAGACGATGGAGGTTGCCTGATCGGACCTCTTCACCGGCAAGGCCGGCGCCTACAGGGTGTTGCGTCGCACATGAACCCTGTAGGAGCCGGCCTTGCCGGCGAAGAGGCAGACCTGCCAATCAGAAATCAGCGAGCTGCCAGACCTCGTAGGCCGGGGTCTCGTAGGGGTGGCTCGCCTTCAGGGCCGCGACTACCGGCCCCACCAGCGCATCGTCCACCACCAGCTCGACCCGCCACTCCTCGACCTGCTCGACCACCCCGCTCTGCCCGATGAACGGCTGGCTGCCGCTCAACGGACGGAACTGGCCCTGGCCCAGCACCTGCCACGCACAGCTGTCGTAGGCGCCGATGCGTCCGCCACCGGCGGCGAACACAGCGGCCTTGACCTGCTCCACATGGCTGGGCGGCACGAAGAAGGCGAGTTTGAACACCCTCAGTTCACCCAGGCCCGCGCGTTGCGGAACATGCGCATCCAGGCGGCGTCTTCGTTCCAGTCATCCGGGCGCCACGAGTTCTGCACCGCACGGAATACCCGCTCAGGGTGCGGCATCATGATGGTGACGCGCCCGTCGCGGCTGGTCAGGCCGGTGATCCCGCGCGGCGAACCGTTCGGGTTGGCCGGGTAGGTCTCGGTGACCTTGCCGTGGTTGTCGACGAAACGCAGGGCCACGCAACCGGACAGGTCGGCTTCCAGCAGTGCCTCTTCGCTGGCGAACTCGGCATGCCCTTCACCGTGCGCAATGGCGATCGGCATGCGCGAACCGGCCATGCCCTGCAGGAAGATCGAGTTGGACTCCTGCACCTGGACCATCGCCACGCGCGCCTCGAACTGCTCGGAGCGGTTACGCACGAAGTGCGGCCAGAACTCGCTGCCCGGGATCAGCTCGTGCAGGTTGGACATCATCTGGCAACCGTTGCACACACCCAGGGTGAAGCTGTCGCTACGCTCGAAGAAGCCCTGGAAGGCGTCGCGGGCGCGGCTGTTGAACAGCGCCGACTTGGCCCAGCCTTCACCGGCACCCAGCACGTCACCGTAGGAGAAGCCGCCGCAGGCAACCATGCCCTTGAACTCGTTCAGGTCGACGCGACCGGCGAGGATATCGCTCATGTGCACGTCGATGGCGTTGAAGCCGGCACGGTCGAACGCCGCAGCCATTTCCACCTGGCCGTTGACGCCCTGCTCACGCAGTACCGCCACCTGTGGGCGAATGCCCTTCTTGATGTAAGGCGCTGCGATGTCGTGGTTGACGTCGAAGCCCAGCTTGACGCTCAGGCCCGGGTTGTCTTCCTCGAGCAGGCCGTCGAATTCCTGGTCGGCGCAGTCGGCGTTGTCGCGCAGGCGCTGGATCTGGTAGCTGGTCTCGGCCCACTGGCGCTGCAGCAGGCGGCGGTCGCCGGTGAACAGCACTTCGCCGTTCAGGCTGATGGCCACGTCGGCACAATTGACCGGCTTGCCGATCACCGCCACGCAGTCTTCGCCAAGGCCGGCAGCGCTGAACTGGGCCAGCACGTCCGGGGTGGCGTCTTGGCGCACCTGGATCACCGCACCCAGCTCTTCGTTGAAGAGGATGGCCGCGACTTTCTCGCGCTTGCCGGTCAGGGTGTCCAGTTCCAGGTTCAGCCCGCAATGGCCGGCGAAGGCCATTTCCAGCGCGGTGGCCAGCAGGCCGCCGTCGGAGCGGTCGTGGTAGGCCAGCAGGTGACCGTCGGCGTTCAGGCCCTGGATCACCGCGAAGAACGCCTTGAGGTCTTCGGCGTCGTCGACGTCCGGTGCCTGGCTGGCGAGCTTGCCGTGGGTCTGGGCCAGGATCGAGGCGCCCATGCGGTTCTGGCCGCGACCCAGGTCGATCAGGATCAGGTCGGTTTCGCCCTTGTCCATGCGCAGTTGCGGGGTCAGGGTCTTGCGGATGTCGGTAACCGGGGCAAAGCCGGTCACGATCAGCGACATCGGCGAGGTCACGGTCTTCTCGCGACCTTCATCTTCCCAGCGGGTCTTCATGGACATCGAGTCCTTGCCCACCGGAATGGTCAGGCCCAGCTCGGGGCACAGTTCCATGCCCACGGCCTTGACCGCGTCGTACAGGCGCGCGTCTTCACCGGGGTGGCCGGCAGCCGACATCCAGTTGGCCGACAGCTTGATGTCGGACAGCTTGCCGATGCGCGAGGCCGCCATGTTGGTCAGGGTCTCGCCGATCGCCATGCGCCCGGACGCCTGGGCGTCGAGCAGGGCCAGCGGGGTGCGCTCGCCCATGGCCATGGCTTCGCCGGTGTACACGTCGAAGCTGGTGGCGGTGACGGCCACGTCGGCCACCGGGACCTGCCATGGACCGACCATCTGGTCGCGGGCGACCAGGCCGGTGATGGTGCGGTCACCGATGGTGATCAGGAAGTTCTTGCTGGCCACGGCCGGGTGGCGCAGCACGCGCTGTACCGAGTCGGCGAGGTCCAGGGTGCTCGGGTCGAAATCATCGCCCAGCTCGGCTTCGCGGCTGACCGAACGGTGCATGCGCGGGGCCTTGCCCAGCAGCACTTCCAGCGGCATGTCCACCGGGCTGTTGCCGAAGTGGCTGTCGGTGACGGTCAGTTGCGGTTCGGCAGTGGCTTCGCCGACCACTGCGAACGGGCAGCGCTCGCGTTCGCAGATGGCGGTGAAACGCTCCAGGTCCTTGGCGTCGACCGCCAGCACGTAGCGTTCCTGGGACTCGTTGCTCCAGATTTCCAGCGGCGCCATGCCCGGCTCGTCGTTGGGCACGTTGCGCAGCTCGAAACGACCGCCACGGCCGCCGTCGTTGACCAGCTCGGGGAAGGCGTTGGACAGGCCGCCCGCGCCGACGTCATGGATGAACGCGATGGGGTTGGCATCGCCCAGCTGCCAGCAGCGGTCGATGACCTCCTGGCAGCGGCGTTCCATTTCCGGGTTTTCGCGCTGTACCGAGGCGAAATCGAGGTCGGCAGAGCTGGCGCCGGTGGCCATCGACGAGGCAGCACCGCCGCCCAGGCCGATCAGCATGGCCGGGCCGCCGAGCACGATCAGCTTGGCGCCGACGGTGATCTCGCCCTTCTGCACATGGCCTTCGCGGATGTTGCCCATGCCGCCGGCGAGCATGATCGGCTTGTGGTAACCGCGCACTTCTTCGCCATGGGGGGTGTTGATCGACTGCTCGAAGGTACGGAAGTAACCGGTCAGTGCCGGGCGCCCGAATTCATTGTTGAACGCCGCGCCGCCCAGCGGGCCTTCGATCATGATGTCCAGCGCGGTGACGATGCGCTCCGGCTTGCCGTAGGGCTTTTCCCAAGGCTGTTCGAAGCCCGGGATCTGCAGGTTGGACACGGTGAAGCCGGTCAGGCCGGCCTTGGGCTTGGCGCCGCGACCGGTGGCACCTTCGTCGCGGATCTCGCCGCCGGAACCGGTAGAGGCCCCCGGGAACGGCGCGATGGCGGTCGGGTGGTTGTGGGTCTCGACCTTCATCAGGATGTGCACCGGCTCCTGCACCGCGCCGTACTGGCGGGTTTCAGGGTTCGGGAAGAAGCGCCCGGCGGTGGAACCGACGATCACCGAGGCGTTGTCCTTGTAAGCGGACAGCACGCCTTCGCTGTGCATCTGGTACGTGTTCTTGATCATGCCGAACAGGCTTTTTTCCTGGCTCTGGCCGTCGATATCCCAACTGGCGTTGAAGATCTTGTGGCGGCAGTGCTCGGAGTTGGCCTGGGCGAACATCATCAGTTCGATGTCGTGCGGGTTGCGCTTGAGGCCCTGGAAGCTGGTGACCAGGTAGTCGATCTCGTCTTCGGCCAGGGCCAGGCCCAGCTCGACGTTGGCTTTTTCCAGCGCGGCGCGGCCACCGCCGAGGATGTCGACGGCGGTCAGCGGCTTGGGTTCGGCATGGCTGAACAGGCCGGCGGCCTCTTCGAGCCTGCCCAGCACGATCTGGGTCATGCGGTCGTGCAGCAGCTCGGCGACGGCGGCCACATCGGCCTCGCTCAGTTCACCGCCGACATAGAAGGCAGTACCACGCTCCAGGCGCTTGACGTTCTCCAGGCCGCAGTTGTGGGCGATGTCGCTGGCCTTGCTCGACCAGGGCGAGATGGTGCCGAAACGCGGCATGACCAGGAACAGGCGACCGCTGGGCTCCTGTACCGGCACGCTCGGGCCGTACTTGAGCAGGCGCGCGAGCACATGCTGTTGGTCGGCACTCAGCTCGCCGTCAACCTCGGCGAAATGGGCGAATTCAGCGTACAAACCACTAACAGCGGGGACTTTCTGGCTCAGTTGCTCGAGTAATTTACCGTGGCGAAAGGCAGAAAGGGCAGGAGCGCCGCGCAGGATCAACATCGTCGGGACAGCCTCAGGAAGGGGGTGTGCTTAGAGGCCGTGCATTCTAGCCTAAACCGCCGCCGACGGCACCCGAAACGCTGCATCGGCGACAGGCCGAATGTCGGCAAGCCGACAAGAGTGCTTCACGAGATGACAAAAACCCGTCCCGACGCGGTTTTATCGGGCTGTGCTAGCAGACAAGCCGGATGTTGTCGAGATATGGCGCGGCAGGTCCTTTGCGTATACTGCACCCTATGTTTGCCCAGACTGCTTTGCGCCAGCGTTGTGCCAAATGGCTCATCGCAACCGGACTCTTCCTGATGCTCGGTGCCTGTGTTGAAAAACCCAGCACCCTGGAGCGTGTCAAGGAGGACGGCGTGCTGCGCGTGATCACCCGCAACAGCCCGGCCACCTACTTCCAGGACCGCAACGGCGAAACCGGCTTCGAGTACGAGCTGGTCCAGCGCTTTGCCGACGACCTGGGCGTGAAGCTGCAGATCGAGACCGCCGACAACCTCGACGACCTGTTCAACCAGCTCGGCCAGCCGAACGGCCCGGTGCTGGCGGCAGCGGGCCTGGTAAGCAGCGAGCAGCGCAAGCAGCAGGTACGTTTTTCCCACCCGTATCTCGAAGTCACCCCGCAGATCATCTACCGCAACGGCAAGCCCCGCCCCACCGACGCCGGCGACCTGGTCGGCAAGCGCATTCTGGTACTCAAGGGCAGCAGCCATGCCGAACAGCTGGCAGAGCTGAAAAAACAGTACCCGGCCCTGCAATATGAAGAATCCGACCAGGTCGAGGTGGTCGACCTGCTGCGCATGGTCGACGAGGGCCAGATCGACCTGACCCTGGTCGACTCCAACGAAGTGGCGATGAACCAGGTGTACTTCCCCAACGTGCGGGTCGCCTTCGACCTGGGCGACGGGCGCGACCAGCGCTGGGCGGTGGCGGCCGGCGAAGACAACAGCCTGCTCAACGAAATCAACGAATTCATCGACAAGGTGCACAAGAACGGCACCCTGCAACGGCTCAAGGACCGCTACTACGGCCACGTGGACGTGCTCGGCTATGTCGGCGCCTACACCTTCGCCCAGCACCTGCAGCAGCGCCTGCCGCGCTACGAGAACCACTTCAAGACCTCGGCCAAGAAGGAACAGGTGGACTGGCGCCTGCTGGCGGCGATCGGTTACCAGGAGTCGATGTGGCAGGCCGAGGTCACCTCCAAGACCGGCGTGCGCGGGCTGATGATGCTGACCCAGCGCACCGCCCAGGCCATGGGCGTGTCCAACCGGCTCGACCCGCGCCAGAGCATCGAGGGCGGGGCCAAGTACTTCATGCATGTGAAGAAGGAGCTCGATGACGACATCGAGGAGCCGGACCGCACCTGGTTTGCCCTGGCCGCCTACAACGTGGGCAGCGGCCACCTGGACGATGCACGCAAGCTGGCCAAGCGCGAGGGGCTGAACCCGAACAAGTGGCTGGACGTGAAGAAGATGCTGCCGCGCCTGTCGCAGAAGCAGTGGTACAGCAAGACCCGCTACGGCTATGCCCGTGGCGGCGAGCCGGTACATTTCGTGGCCAACATCCGGCGCTACTACGACATCCTGACCTGGGTGACCCAGCCGCAGCTGGAGGGCAGCCAGGTGGCCGAGGGCAACCTGCATGTGCCGGGGGTCAACAAGACCAAGCCGGCCGACGCTTCGCCGCCGCTCTAGTTTGCAGCGCCTGTATCGCGGGCCAAGCCCGCTCCCGCAACAACGGGGGAGCGGGCTTGACCCGCGATGGTCACACCACGGTTATCAGGCCTTGGCCCGCCGAGCCCTGAAGAACTCGGTCAGAATCGCCCCGCACTCCTCGGCCAGCACCCCGCCCTCGAACAGCACCCGGTGGTTCAGAAACCCCTGGGTAAAGAATTGCCCCTGGCTCTGCACGATCCCGGCCTTGGGCTCCAGGGCCCCGAACACCACGCGGTTGACCCGCGAATGCACGATCAGCCCGGCGCACATGCTGCACGGCTCCAGCGTCACATACAGCGTGCTGCCCGGCAGCCGGTAGTTGCTGGCCGCCTGCGCCGCCGCGCGAATGGCCACCATTTCGGCGTGCGCGCTGGGGTCGCTGCCGCTGATCGGGCAGTTGAAGCCCTGCCCGATCACCTCGCCGTGCTGCACCAGCACCGCGCCCACCGGCACCTCGCCCAATGCAGCCCCCTGCGCCGCCAGCTCCAGCGCCAGGCGCATGAAGTGCTGGTCGCGGCTGCGGTCGATGATCTGCGGCTGACGCATCACGCCACCTCGATGGCGGCCATCAGGCCGGTTTCCATGTGATCGATCACGTGGCAATGGAACATCCAGGTGCCGGGGTTATCCGCCACCAGCGCCACCTGCGCCCGCTCGTTCTTGCCCAGCAGGTAGGTGTCGGTGAAGTACTGCTCCGGGATCTTGTGGCGATTGGAGCTGAGCACCTTGAAACTCATGCCGTGCAGGTGGATCGGGTGCTGGTACTGGGTCATGTTCTTGAGCTCGAAGATGTAGCTCTTGCCCTTCTTCAAGGTGGCAATCGGCCGGTCGGAACAGGTCTTGTCGGTGATGTCCCAGGCCTGCCCGTTGATCTGCCACAGGCTTGGCGGCTTGCCGTTCTCGGTATTGACCGACACCGAGCCTACCCACTCGAAATTGAAGTTGATCTTCTCGGCGTTGGCCAGGTCCGGCTCGGCGATAGGGTTGGCCGGCAGCGCCGGTGGCCAGTCGCCCGGTGCCTCGCTGCTGGCCACCGAACGCAGGGTGCCCAGGCGCACCGAGCCGTCGCGCAGCGACAGCTCCTCACCGGCTGCCGGCATGCGGATGGCCAGGCAGATGCGCATGCCGGGGCCCAGCCAGTAGTCCTTGCCCAATGGGCGCGGGGTGATCGGGTTGCCATCCAGCGCATAGATACGCGCCTCGAAGTCGCCCTTGAGGTTGATGCGGTAGGTCAGGGTGTTGTCCAGGTTCAGCAGGCGCACCCGCACGATCTGCCCGGCGGGCATTTCCACCACCGCGTCGGGCTGCCCGTTGATGGTGATCAGGCGCCCTGCGGTGCCGCCACGGGCCGCTTCGCGCGGCACGCTGAACTCGACGAAGTTGCCCTGCTCGTCCACGTGCCAGTTCTTCAGGCTCAGCGTGCGCTCGTGCTTGAAACCGGTGGGCTCGCGCTCCTCCACGATCAGCGGGCCGACCAGGCCGCGGCCCAGCTCTTCGCTGCTGTTGACGTGGGGGTGGTACCAGAAGCTGCCGGCATCCGGCACGCGGAACCTGTAGTCGAAGTACTCGCCCGGCAGCACCGGCAGCTGCGACACGTAGGGCACGCCGTCCATTTCCAGCGGCAGGCGGATACCGTGCCAGTGGATGGTGGTGGCCACCGGCAGGTGGTTGATGAACCGCACCCGCAGCCACTGCCCCTGGCGCACCCGTAGCTCGGTGCCCGGCGCGGACGGGCCGAACGCCCAGGCCTGGGTGGTGTGCCCGGCCACCAGCTCGACGTCCAGCGGCGCGGCGATCAGTTCATAGTCATGCCCGGCCTGCTCGTCCTCGACCTTGCCCATCCAGTAACGTGCGGCGCCCCCGGCGCCCAGGCCAACCACCACCAGGCCAGTCAGCCCCTTGAGCATTTGTCGACGGGTAAAGGACATCGGAACAGGCACCTCGTATCGCGAAAACAGCCTGCCAGCCATGACCGGGCTGGCGGTAAGGGCGAATACGATACACCTGCATTTGCGAAACTTTAAGTGAAGAGTTGCCCCGGCAGCGGCACACGATGCCGCACCCACCCGCGCAGCACTATCTACCGCACCTGCCCGCTGGAGCCAGCCCATCCTGCCATGGCCCAGACCAAGGAAGGATCGCCATGCCCCAGCCCCCCAACCCACAACGCGCGCAGCTTCAGGACATTGCGCGCCAGCTCGTCGTCAACTGCCCGGACATGCGCCAGATGGCCCGTGAGGTGGCCGTCGACGCCCTGAAGAAGTTCGCCCGCAGCAGCCTCGATCCGGACACCGTGTACCTGCACCGTTTCAAGGCGGCCCAGTCCAACCCCAGAAGCTTCAGCGGCTGGGAGCACCGTGAGCTGCCCTACCAGTCGCTGACGTTGCCGCAACTGGTGATGCAGCGCTTCGACGCCAACGACCAGGACAACGCCGACCTGCTCGGCTACCGCACCGGCTTCTACCGCGAAGGCGCGCATGCCGGGGTGTTCGATGAACGCAACGAAGTCCCCATGGCACCGGCCGATGTGCTGCGCTACTTCTGGCAGATCGACTTCAGCTCGGTCTTCAAACAGAAGATGCAGGCGTTCTGGGCCGACAGTGCAGAGGCGTTTCGCAGCATGGCCAAGGCCAACTTCCTGAGCAAGGTGGTGGAAGCCTGCGAACACGCAGACCTGCCCGAACAGCGCAAACGCTACCGCCTGCTGGCCCGGGCACTGGCCGGCGTCACCGACTGGCCGCCCACCCTCGAACAACTGCAGCAAACGCATGTTCCCGACCAGGGGGTGCGCCTGCATGCCTTCGACATCGGCGGCTACGTCGCCAGCGACATGCTGCGTGCCGTGCTGCCCGATGGCTACCAGGTGCTGTACATGCCCGGCGAGGTCACGGCCGTGCACCTGTTTGCCAACCCTGCGCAGCTTTACTGGTGGGTGCTGCAGAACACCAATGCCGCAGATAACCGCGCGCGCCTGATGGCCCACTTCGCGTTGTCCAGCCATGCCGAAAACCCCGCCGGGGTCGGGCTCGAGCATCTGATCGACCTGCTGTTCTCCAACTGGGCCGGCAGCGCACACGATGCCATCAACCTGCTGGACAAGCCGGTCGAGCAGGATGCATTCAGCTACCTGCGCGATGCGGCGCGACAGCGCATGAGCGACGACGCGCACTTCGCCCTGCGCTCCAACGCCGACCTGCGCAAACAGATGTGGGTGGCGGACCTGCATGCCTTTACCCGGTTCGCCGGGGCAATGGCCGCCTTCGACTGGCCGGTTGCACTGGCTGCCGTGGGCGCAGGGCTTGGCGAGACCGGCCTGTCCATCGACGAGGCGATCAACGGCCACACCACTGCCGAGCGCCAGGCGGGCGTCATCGGCGCCGTACTGGCCTCCATCGACACGCTGTTCAACGCGACGCTGCTCGGCGAGGAGACCGGTGAAGCGATACGGGTCGACGGCGAGGTGCCCGCCGTCGCCGAGCCCTATGTGGAGGCCGAGGACGAACCCCTTGCCACTGCCGAGGATATTGACGCCCAGGTGCCCGCCCCCCTGCGACCGACACCGGCTTCCCAGCGCCTGGCCACCTTCGAGACCAATGCCCTGCTCGATGGCGAAAAACCCGGGGTTGGCAAGATGCAGGGCATCTACTCGCTGGCCGACGGTTTCTATGTAGCGATCGGCGATTTCGCCTACCAGGTGCGGTACGTGGGCGAGCTCAAGAGCTGGGTGGTGATCGACCCGAATGCGCCCTTTTCGTTCTACCGCAACGTGCCCATCCGGCTCACTGCGCAACAGCAGTGGGAGCCCGTCGCACAGGGCCGCCTTCTGGGGGGTACACCGCGCTTTCGCCTGAAACTGTGGGGCCGCAGCGACTACGCGCCACCCCCTGCCGAACGTATCCCCACGCCCTACGAGCTGCTCCCGCGCCAGCAGGCACAGCTGCGTTCGGTGGATGACGAACAGCTCAGCGGCATTACCTATCGGGCCAATCAGCCACACCTGGAAGAAGCCTGCGACCTGTTTCGCAAGCTGCGCAGCAAGCTGCTGAACGATGCCAAGGAGTATCTGAGCACGGTGGAGCTGCCGCCACGCCCGCAACTGCCGCTGTTCGAAAGCAACCCGGCGCCCAAGCAGATCCTGCGTGGTTGCTACTCCCGCTGCGACGGCGTGGTGATCGGCGAATGCCACGCACACCTGGGCAGCAAACGCTTTCTGATCGACAACATGGCGCAACTGCGCAAGCAGAAGGTCAAGGTGCTGTACCTGGAGCATCTGCTGACGGACTTTCACCAGGCCGACCTCGATGCGTTCAACCGCACAGGCAACATGAGCCAGCACCTGCGCGACTATGTGGCCGAACTGGACCGAAGCCAGGCCACCGACAGCAGCGGACGCTATACCTTCCAGCAGGTGATGCTCACCGCACAGGCCAACCAGGTCCGCCTCCAGGCCATCGACTGCATGGCCAGCTATCGTCAGGCCTGGCTGGCCACCCCGCCGGGCCCGATCCGCCAACAGATGATGAACTTCTTTGCCCATCGGGTCATTGCAGCAGACCAGGCCCTGCACCCCAGCAGGTGGATCGCCTTCGTGGGCAACACCCACACCAACACGTTTGACGGCGTGCCAGGGCTTGCCGAGCTGCAGGGCGCCATCGGCCTGCGCATCGAAGACATCGAGTGCGGGCTGCCTGTTCGATTCGGCGTGGACCCCGGTATCCAACCCGACCAGTCGGCCAACCTGGCGGCGGTCAAATGCGACCTGCTGCTGCAGGTGCCCATTGCTCCCGCACACGGCGTGGCACGCACCCTGGAAGAAAAGCTGCGCGCTGTCGGCTCCTTCAGTTTCACCCAGGTGGAGGGGACCTTGCAGATGATCCACCGCAGCAAGGACCTGACGCTGCACTACACCCCCATCCAACGGGACGGCACGTTCTACTACATCGATCGGGCGAGCTGGCCACGCGTGGACAAGCGCCGCATGCCAAGCCTGGCGCAACTGTCGACCCTGGTGACATCCAACGGGCTGACCTTCGTGCCCCTGTAACGGCGCCGCCCAGCTTTGCTTGCTGCCTGAGCGGGCCGGGCTGGCTGGGCGGCCCGCACTACTTACTTACCGCACGCTGCTCGCCGCCCCCGGCCAAGCTGGCCCCTCGCCCCTGACACGGAAGTACCGCCATGCCCCTGACCGCCCAACAGACCCACGACCACGAACAGCTGCAGAACCTGGCCCGACAACTGGTCAAGCATTGCCCCGACATGCGCCAGATGGCCCGCGAAATCGCCAGCCATATCCTGAAGAAACACACCCGCAGCACGCTGGACCCGGACGCGGTGTACCTGCACCGGTTCAACACCGCGCATAGCAGCCCGCGCACCTTCAGCGGCTGGGAACACCTCGGCCCGCCCAGCGAATCGCTGACACTGCCGCAACTGGTGATGCAGCGGTTCGATGTCAACGACCAGGACAACGCCGACCTGCTCGGCTACCGCACCGGCTTCTACAGCCGCGGGCCGGGTACAGGCCTGTTCGATGAGCGCGATGAAGTGCCGATGGCTCCGCGCGAGGTACTCGACGAGCTGTGGAAGGTCGACTTCTGCAGCGCCTTCCACCAGGACCTGACCCGCTTCTGGGCCCGTCATTCGGACAACTTCCGCACCCTGGCCAAGGCCAACTTCCTGAGCAAGGTGCTCGAAACCTGCGCGCACCAGACCGACCCCGCCCGCCTGGCACGCTTGCGGCGGGTGGCCACTGCCCTGGCCGGTGACGCCAGCTGGCCGCCCTCGCTGAGCCAGTTGCAACAACAGGCCAGGCCGGTGGCGGGGGTGCGCCTGTGCACCTTCGACATCGGCGGCCATGTGGCCACCGATATCCTGCGGGTGGAACTCGACGACGGTTACCAGTTGCTCTACATCCCGGGCGAGGTCGACGCCCTGCACCTGTTCGCCAACCACAGCGAGCTGTACTGGTGGGTGCTGCACAACACCAATGCGGCGCAGAACCGCGCACGCTTCATGACCCACTTCGCCCTTGCGGACCGCGGCGAAAAAGCCAGCGCGGTGGGGCTCGAGCACCTGATCGACGTGCTGTTCAACAACTGGGGCGGCAACGGTCACGACGCACTCAACCAGTCGAACACGACCGTGCATGGCGACGGGTTCACCCACCTGCGCGATGCAGCGCGTCAGCGCATGATCGACGATGCGCACTTCTCGCTGCGCTCCAACGCCGACCTGCGCAAGCAACTGTGGATCGGCTACCTCAAGGCCTTCGGCACGTTCGCCAGTGCCATGGCCGCGGTCGACTGGCCGGTAGCGCTGGCTGCCGTGGGCGCCGGGCTGGCCGAAACCGGCCTGAACATCGATCAGGCGGTCAACGGGCACACCACTGCCCAACGCAAGGCCGGCGTGATCGGCGCCGTGCTGGCGGCCATCAACACGCTGTTCAATGCCACCCTGCTCGCGGGCCCGGCCGTCACCGGTGAAATCGCCGAGATCGAACCCAGCCTGGACGCGGGCACGCACACTGCACCCGTCGAGCCCGAACACACGCCAATGGCCACCCCGGCGGAACTCGCCGAGTGGGCGCCTGCGCCGCTGATACCGGCCGAGCGCTCGCAACTGCTGGCCCCGTTCGAAACCAACGTGCTGCTGGACGGGCACGCCACCGGCAGCGGCAAATTCCAGGGTATCTACACCCTGGACGACGGCTTCTATGCCCAGATAGACGGGTTCCCCTACCACGTGCGCTACATCGGCGAGCTGCGTTCATGGGCGGTGGTCGACCCGCAGAACCCCTACTCGTTCTACCGCAACGTGCCCATTGGCCTGAACGACGAAGGCGTATGGCAACCGCTGGAGCAGGGTCTGAAAGGCGGGGCGCCACGCTTTCGCCTCAAGCTCTGGGGCCAGGCCCAGGTACCCGCGCCCGGCCCGGAACGCGTGCCCACCCCCTATGAAGTCGACAAGGCGCTGCAGCCCGAATTGCTCAAGGCCTCCAACGGTGGCGAGGAGTCGAACCTGAGCGGGCGCACGTTCTCCCCCAACAACCCCGCCCGCGAACAGGCCTACGCGCAATTTCGCACCTTGCGCGACCTGCTGGTCGACGACGCCGAAGCGTTTTTCAGCACCGCAAGCCTGCCGCAGCGGCCACCGCTGCCAACATTGGCTGCCGATGCCAGCGCCAGGCAGATCATTCGCAGCGTGTACGAAAACAGCGAGGGCCTGGTGGTCGGCGAAGCCCATTCACAACTGGGCAGCAAGCAGTTTCTGATCGAGAACATGGCCCTGCTCAAGCAGCAGAAGGTGCGGGTGCTGTACATGGAGCACCTGATGACCGACTTCCAGCAGGCCGACCTGGACCTGTTCAACCAGACCGGGCAGATGCCCCAGGCACTCAAGACCTACGTGACCGATCTGGACCGCGGCTGGCACACCGACCCCGCCCAGCGCTACACCTTCATGCAGGTGCTCAGGAGCGCGCAGAAACAGGGCATCCGGATACAGGCCATCGATTGCATGGCCAGTTACCGCCAGGCATGGATGGGCCCCCGACCACCCGCGATTCGCCAGAAGATGATGAACTTCTTCGCCCACCGCGTGATCGCTGCCGACCAGGCTGCCCATGGCGCCGGCAAATGGGTTGCACTGATGGGCAACACCCACGCCAACACCTTCGAGAGCGTGCCCGGGGTCAGCGAACTGCAAGGTGTGATCGGTGTGCGCGTCGAGGACATCGAAATCGGCAGCAGCGCAAGCGTGGGCCGCGACCCGGGGCTTTACGCAGTGGACGACGGTATCCGCGAAACCCGCGTGCAGGGCGACCTGCGCCTGCAGGTGCCGATTGCCCAGCCGCCCTCGGCCTCGGGCACGCTGGAAAGCCGGCTGGCCAAACCGGGGGCGTTCGGCTTCAAGGACATCGACGGCAAGATGACCCTGGTGCACCGCAGCAAGGACCTGGCGCTGCACTACACGCCCATCGCAAGGGACGGTGAGTTCATCTATATCGAACGCGCCAGCTGGCCATGGCTGGACAAGCGACGCCTGCCGGACCTGTCGGAAATGGCCTTCCAGCTGTCCCGGTACGGCTTGAAGTACGTGCCGCTGTGACGCCAGGCAGGCGGCGATGAAAAAAGGGCAAGGCCGCCTGGCCTTGCCCTTGCTTTCGCCTCGCGGCAACCGGGCCGCTAGGCCTGGTGCGTCAACTAGTGCTTGAACATCACATGGCGCACGGTGGTGTAGTCCTCCAGGCCATACATCGACATGTCCTTGCCATAGCCGGAGAGCTTGGCGCCGCCGTGGGGCATTTCGCTGACCAGCATGAAGTGCGTGTTGACCCAGGTGCAGCCGTATTGCAGGCGTGCGGCCAAACGGTGGGCGCGGCCCACGTCGCGGGTCCAAACCGAGGAGGCCAGGCCGTAGTCCGAATCGTTGGCCCACGCCAGGGCCTGGGCCTCGTCGTCGAAGGCGGTGACCGTGACTACCGGGCCGAAGATCTCATGGCGCACCACCTCGTCGTCCTGCCGGGCGCCGGCAAGTACGGTCGGCTCGAAGAAGAACCCTGGCCCGGCGACACGCTGGCCACCGGTCACCACCTCGATGTGCGACTGCTCGCGGGCGCGCTGCACAAAGCCTTCCACGCGCTCCAGATGCTGCTGGGTGATCAGCGGCCCGAGCTCGGTGTCAGGGTCGTCCTGCAGGCCGTAGCGGATGCTGGCCACCGCCTCGCCGAGCTTCTTCACGAACGCCGCGTACACGCCCTTCTGCACATACAGGCGGCAGGCGGCGGTGCAGTCCTGGCCGGCATTGTAGAAGCCGAAGCTGCGCACGCCTTCGACCACGGCATCGATATCGGCATCATCGAACACGATCACCGGGGCCTTGCCGCCCAGCTCCATGTGCATGCGTTTCACGCTGTCGGCGGTGCCGGCGATGATGCGGCTGCCCGTGGCCACCGAGCCGGTCAACGACACCATGCGTACCTTGGGGTGCCCGGTCAGGGGCTTGCCGACACTCGGGCCGCGGCCGAAGACCACGTTCACCACGCCTGCCGGGAAAATCTCCGCCATCAGTTGCGCCAGCTTGAGGGTGGTCAGCGGCGTCTGCTCGGACGGCTTGAGCACCACGGTATTGCCTGCGGCCAGGGCCGGCCCGAGCTTCCAGGCGGCCATCATCAGCGGGTAGTTCCACGGTGCGATGGAGGCCACCACGCCCACCGGGTCGCGGCGGATCATCGAGGTGTGCCCTTCCAGGTACTCGCCGGCGGCACTGCCTTGCAGGCAGCGGCTGGCACCGGCAAAGAAGCGGAACACGTCGGCCACGCCCGGCAGCTCGTCGTTGAGTGCCGCCGCGTAGGGCTTGCCGCAGTTGTCCGCTTCCAGGCGCGCCAGCTCCGGGGCGTGGGCGTCGATCGCATCGGCCAGTTTGAGCAGCAGCAGCGAACGGTCCTTGGGGGTGGTCTGCGACCAGCTGTCGAACGCCGCATCCGCAGCGCACACCGCGGCATCGACCTGGGCCAGGCTGGCCTCGGGGATCTCCACCAGCGTGGCCCCCAGGGACGGGTTGAGCACCGCCAGGGTTTCGCCTTCACCGGCGATGAGTTGTCCATTGATCAGCAGGCAGGTTTGCATGGGTTCTCCTGTGCGGCGAGGTTGGCCGCCGCCATAAAAAAGTCGCAAGCGCCCCGTGCCCGCAGCCGGGCTGCGCACAGGGGGAGCATTACAGGGGGGGCAGGCGCCGGGCGCCCGCAGGTTCAGAGTGCGGCTTCAGGCACTGCCGTGCTGAACAGCCGGGTGCGCCAGGCCAGGTACACCAGCCCCAGCAGCACCCAGCAACAGCCGAGAATCAGCGCGTCGGCATCCAGGCTGATCAACATCCAGCCCGAGGTGAAGGCGCCGGCCAGGGGGAAGATCACCCCGCGGACCACGCCGGCCTTGTCGCCGATGCTGCGGTCGAAGGTCAGTTTCAGTGCGCACAGGTTGACCGAGGTGAAGGCCAGGAAGGCGCCGAAGTTGACCAGCGAAGTAGCCGTGGCGATGGTCAGGCCGAACCCGACGAAACCGAAGGCCCCGCACAGGGCGATGTTGAATACCGGAGTCCTGTAGCGCGGGTGCAGCACGCCGAACAGCTTCTGCGGCAGCTGGTTGTCGCGGCCCAGGGCATACAGCAGACGCCCCACGCTGGCCTGGAACGACAGGCCGGCGGCGAAGTGGGCAATGATGATGCCGGTGAGCACCACGCCGAAGAACAGGTCGCCACCGATGGTCTTGGCGATTTCGAAGGCCGCGCCGTCGATGTTCTCGAACAGGCCCGCCGGGTGCGCCAGGTACATGAAGTACGAAGAGCCCACGTACAGGCTGCCGCCGATCAGGGCCACCAGCAGGATGGCACGCGGGATGGTGCGCTCGGGCTCGACGGTTTCTTCGCTCAGGGTCGACAGCGCGTCGAAGCCCAGGAACGAATAGGCGGCGATCGCGGCCCCGGCCATGGTGGCCGAGAACGGCACGTCGGCATTGAAGAACGGCTTGACCGAGAGCAGACCGCCCGGGCCGTTGATGGCCGACACGTAGTGCCAGCACAGCGCGATGAACACCGCGATGATGGTCAGCTGGATCAGCATCAGGATGATGTTGAAGCGGTTGGCGACCTGGATGCCCAGGATGTTGAGCAAGGTGGTGGAAACGATGAAGCCGGTGATCCAGCACCACTGCGGTACATCCGGGAACGCCAGGCTCAGGTAGCTGGCCCCCAGCAGCCAGATCAGCATCGGGATGAAGAAGTAGTCCAGCAGCGCGGCCCAGCCGACCATGAAGCCGATGCCAGGGTTGAACACCTTGCGGGTGTAGGTGTAGGCGGAACCGGCCGCCGGGAAGATCCGCACCAGGCGCCCGTAGCTCAGGGCGGTGAAGATCACGCCGATGGAGGCCACCACATAGGACAGCGCCACGGTGTTCTGGCTGGCCTGGGCGATCACGCCATAGGTGCCGAACACGATCAGCGGGGCGATGAAGGCCAGGCCGAACAACAGCACGGACACCGGCCCGAGGGTCCGGCGCAGGTGCGCGGAGGAAGTCGATGCGCTCATGGTTAGGGCCTCAGGCTGCGTAGGTGTAGGCGGCGCGGATCACGTCGAGGTAGCTCTCGACTGACATCTCCTTGGCGTTGCTCGCATCGGAAATGTTGCTCTTGGACTTCTCTGCGATGGCCAGGAAGTCCTCCTCGCGCACCCCGGCCACATCGGCGAAACGCGGAATACCCAGCTCGCGGTTCATGCGGAACAACTGCTCCACGCCCGCTTCGGCGGCAGCGCTGGCGCCAAGATTGGGGTCGATGCCCAGGGCATAGGCGACATCGGCATGGCGGCGCAGGTCGGCGTCGCGGTTATGGCTGAACACGAACGGCAGGAAGATCGCGTTGCCCACCCCGTGCGGGGTGTCGTACATGCCGCCGATGGCTTCGGAGATGCAGTGTACGCTGGCGATGTCGGCATTGCCGAAGGCCATGCCGGCAATCAGGCTGGCGATCAGCATCTGTTCGCGGGCCTCGCGGTTGTCCGGCTCCTGCACGGCGGGCTTGAGGTACTGCGCGATCAGGCGAATGGCATGCAGGGCCAGGCCGTCGCTGATCGGGTTGGCCGGCTTGCCGGTGTAGGCCTCGATGGCGTGGGTCAGCGCGTCCATGCCGGTGGCGGCGGCGATGTGCGGCGGCAGCGTGGCGGTGATGTCCGAGTCGAGCAGCGCCAGAACCGGGCCGATGCGGTAGTCCAGGATGCTCATCTTGAACTGGCGGCGGGTGTCGGTGATCACCGAGAAGAACGTGACCTCGCTGCCGGTGCCTGCGGTGGTCGGGATCGCCACGATTGGTAGCACCGGGCCCTTGAGGGTGAAGGCACCTTCGTAGTCCTCGACCTTGCCGTCGTGGGTCAGCAGTACGCTGATCGCCTTGGCCGCGTCCATCGCACTGCCGCCACCCACTGCCAGCACGCCGTCGATGCCCTTGCCGCGATACAGCTCGGCGGCGCGGTTGACGTCTTCGCTGCGCGGGTTGGGCTTGACGTCGACGATCTCGTCATAACGCACGCCGGCCTTGTCCAGGCTGGTATAGATGCTGTCGAGCAGGCCGGCGTTCTTCACGCCCGGGTCGGTGACCAGCAGCACGTGGCGCAGGCCCAGGTCGGTCAGGTGCTCGCCGGTACGCTGGCGCAGGCCAGGTTCCATGACGATCTTGGTAGGTAACAGAAACTGGAATTGCATCGGTAGGTTCCTCTCGCACTGGGGCGCACTTGCAATGTTGTAGTTATGGCAGACGAGTCAGAGGGGCCGCCTGGGCGGTGGGTGTCTGGTTATTGTTGTGGCGGTAGCCGATCGCCGAAGCCGATGGACCGCTTGTCCAGGCGCTGCACGGTGGGCACAGGCCGGTATGGGGCCAGACACTAAGACACGGGTAGCGGATCGACAATTACTAAAAACTCAAGGGAGCATTCGATTAAATCGAATGCTCCCCGTGCACCGGGGGTAGCGGCCTACAGGTGCTGCCCGTGGCGCGCCATGATGTGCCGCACCACGCTGTAGTCCTGCAGCGAGTCGCTGGACAGGTCCTTGCCGTAGCCCGAGCGCTTGAGCCCGCCGTGGGGCATTTCGCTGACCAGCATGAAATGGCTGTTGATCCAGGTGCAGCCGTACTGCAGGCGCGCCGCCACCTGCATGGCCTTGTCCAGGTTCTGGGTCCACACCGACGAGGCCAGGCCATATTCGGAGTCGTTGGCCCAGTCCACGGCCTGGGCCAGCTCGTCGAAACGGGTCACGGTGACGACCGGGCCGAACACCTCGCGCTGGACGATCTCGTCGGTTTGCCGGCAGCCTGCCAGCAGCGTCGGCTGGTAGTAGAACCCGGGCCCGGCATGCATCGCCGCACCCGTGACGCACTCCACGTGCGGCTGGCTGAGGGCGCGCTCGACGAAGCTGGACACCCGGTCGCGCTGGCGCGTGCTGATCAGCGGGCCGATCTCGTTGTCGGCATCGTGCGCGCCGGCATAGCGAATGCTGCTGACCGCAGCCCCGAGTTCGGCCACCAGCCGGTCGTGGATGCCGGCCTGGGCGTAGACCCGGCACGCCGAGGTACAGTCCTGCCCGGCGTTGTAGTAGCCATAGGCACGCACGCCCTCGACCACCGCCTGCAGGTCGGCATCGTCGCAGACGATCACCGGGGCCTTGCCGCCCAGTTCCAGGTGGGTGCGCTTGAGGGTTTTGGCCGCTGTGGAGAGGATCTTCTGCCCGGTGACGATATCGCCGGTCAGCGAGACCATGCGGACCTTGGGGTGGCCGACCAGGTGAGCGCCGACGTTCTCGCCACCGCCGCAGATGATGTTGATCACCCCGCGCGGCAGGATCCGCGCCAGCGCCGGCGCCAGGGCCAGGATCGACAGCGGGGTGTGCTCGGACGGCTTGAACACCAGGGTGTTGCCTGCGGCCAGGGCCGGCGCGATCTTCCAGGCGGCCATCATGATCGGGTAGTTCCACGGCGCGATCGATGCCACCACCCCGATCGGGTCGCGGCGCACCATGCTGGTGTAGCCGGGTACGTATTCGCCACTGAGCTGACCGGTCTGGCAGCGCACCGCGCCGGCGAAGAAGCGGAACACATCGACGGTGGCGCTCAGATCATCCTTGCGCGCCAGGTGCAGCGGCTTGCCGCAGTTCAGCGCTTCGAGCCGGGCGAAGGCGTCGGCGTGCTGCTCGATGGTACTGGCGATCTCCAGCAGCAGGTTGGAGCGCTGCTGCGGCGTGGTGCGGGCCCAACCGGCGAACGCGCGGTGGGCGGCCAGGATCGCGGCCTCGGTCTGCTCGGCGCTGGCTTCGGCGATAGGGGTCAGCACCTGGCCGGTGGCCGGGTTGAGGATCGGCTCGACGACGCCCTCGCCTGCGACTAGTTCGCCATCGATCAGGAGTGCGGTGGACAACGGGGTCTGCGCGACTGGCATGTGCAGGGTTCCTTCTTGTGGTGTGGCCATGCGGCTAAAGGGATGACTTGCGCCCGCCGTGGGGCTGCTCGCGGGCGACCGTCAGAAACGGGTCGACCAGCGCCGGGCGCGCCGTGCCGCGGCGCCAGGCCAGGCCCACGTCGAGGGTCTGGGTCAGGTCGGCAATCGGGCGGGCCTCGATGATGTCGCCTTCCAGCGACCACGGGCGGTAAGTCATGTCAGGCTGTATCGAAACCCCCAGGCCCGCTGCCACCAGGCTGCGCACCGCCTCGGTCGAGGCCGTGCGCAGGGTGATGCGCGGCTGCAGCCCGGCCTGCGCCCACTGGCGCTGGGCGGTGTGGTCCATCTCGTCGACGTTCAGCTGGATCAGCGACTCCCGGGCCACGTCGCCCAGGTTGATGCTGTCGTTTTCGAGCAACGGGTGCTGGGCCGGTAGCCACAGCCGGTAGGGCGAGTGGGTCAGCACCTCCGATTGCAGGGCGTGACGGTCTTCGAGGTTGGAGAGTATCAGCACGCCCACATCGATTTCGCCGCTGACCAGCAGGTGCTCGATGTACGGTCGCTCGTCTTCCATCACGCGGATTTCGACGTTGGGGTAGGCACGCTGGAAGCGCGTGAGCAGGTCGGCCAGGTAGTAACCCGCCACCAGGCTGGTCACACCCACCACCAGCTGGCCGGCGACCTGGTCGGTGCTCTGCTGCAGGCTGCGCTTGGCGTTGTCCACCGTGGCCAGGATCAGGTGCGCCTGGCGCAGGAACTGATGGCCCTGGTGGGTCAGGTGCATGCCCTTGGCGTGGCGATTGAACAGGCTCACGCCGATTTCCTGTTCCAGCTGCTGGATGGCCAGGGTCAGGGTGGACTGGGAGATGTACACCGCCTGGGCCGCAGCCGAGATCGAACCGGTCTCGGCCACGGCAATGAAGTGGCGGATCTGACGCAGAGTCATCATGGGCATTACCCGGTACGTTGTTTTTATAGATGCAGGCGAGTGTATATCTTTTTTATCGATGGCTTGGTGAAAACCGCCGCGCCTGCGGTTCAACGTGAAACCGCGTGGGCGGCCCCGGGTGGTTACAAAAAGGTGCGTACTTGTGGGGATCTGGCGCCCGCCCTAGATTGCCCGCCTCAATCACTGGAGTCCCGAGCCATGCGCACCCTGATCATTCTCGCCCACCCCAACCTGGAAAAATCCGTGGTCAACCAGGCCTGGTTGAAAGCCCTTGAAGCCAGCGACATGAACGTCACCCTGCACCGCCTGTACGAGGTGTATCCCCAGGGCGGCGCGCTGGACGTGGAAGCCGAGCAGGCACTGGTTCGCGCCCATGACAGCATCGTGTGGCAGTTCCCGTTCTACTGGTTCAGCACCCCGCCGCTGCTCAAGCAATGGCAGGACGAAGTGCTCACCCACGACTTTGCCTACGGCCACGGCGAAGGGCAGCGCCAGCTGGCGGGCAAACGCATTGGCATGGCGATTTCTGCCGGCATCGGGCAAGACGATTACAGGGCCGGCGGGCGTTACAGCTACAGCCTGGACGAACTGCTGCGCCCGCTGGAAGTCACCCTCCGCTACATCGAAGCACTGCCGGTACGCCCGTGGGTGTTCTATGGTGCCGAGTACGCCATCGACCCGGCGGAGCTGGAGGCCAACGCCGAAGGTTACCTGGATTACCTGCGCCAATTTGCCCAGGCAGCCTGAGTTCAGCCTTCGGCGGGCGCCGGCGGTGTCTCGGTGGCCAGCGCATTACCTGAATGCAGGGCACCCCACTGGCACATCGCATCGATGATCGGCTGCAAGGTGCGGCCGTGCTCGGTCACCCGATACAGCACCTTGGGCACCTTGCCAGGGAAGGCTTCGCGCTCGACCAGCAGATCGCCCTGCAACTCCTTGAGTTGCTCGGTGAGCACCTTCGACGACAAGGGGCGCATCAGGCGCAGCAGCTCGCCTGTGCGCTTGGGGCCTTCCATCAGGTGGCACAGGATGGAGCACTTCCAACGCCCGCCGATGGCCTCGATGGTAGCGTCGATGGGAAAGTTGAACACGCGGTTGACCATGACCGGTTCTCCTGGCTGGGGCGCAAAGGCGTGCAGGATAGCAAGCGCGCCTGCGGCCGGGGCAACTTGAGGCTACTCGACGCCTGGATACACCGCCAACGGATCACAGCGCTGCGACGCCCGCCTTGGCGACCTGCGCATCCTGCTGCGCCTTGACCCCGGACACCCCCACTGCACCGACCACCTGGCCGTCGACGATGATCGGCACACCGCCTTCGAGCGGCGTGATCAACGGGGCACCAACAAACGCCGTGCGCCCACCGTTGACCATGTCTTCGTAGCCTTTGGTCTCGCGCCGCCCCAGCGCCGCGCTCCGGGCCTTTTCCGATGCGATGTAGGCACCGATCGGAGCGCACCCGTCAAGGCGCGCAAGCGCGAGCGGATGGCCACCGTCATCGACGACCGCGATGGCGACCTCCCAATCGTTCTGTCGAGCCTGCACGCAGGCGGCGTCCAGGATCCGGCGAACATCTGTGTGGCTCAGTACGGCTTTGTGCTGCATGTCTGGATTCTCGTCTGGTCATGTTGAGGCCGCCACGCACCTGATGCGCGATGCCCGAAAATGCTTGAGCTACGCCCGCGATCAGGAATGGGATACCCGGCGCAGGAAGTCCTTCATGCGCTCGTTGGTCGGGTTGCTCAGGATCTGCGCCGATGGCCCTTCGGCGACGATCGAGCCGCCTTCAAGGAACAGCGTGCGGGTCGACACGGCGCGTGCGAAGCCCATCTCGTGGGTCACCACCACCATGGTCATGCCTTCCTGGGCCAGGCTCTTCATGACGGCCAGGACCTCACCGACCAGCTCGGGGTCGAGCGCCGAGGTGGGCTCATCGAACAGCATGGCCCTGGGTTCCATGGCAAGTGCCCTGGCAATCGCCACGCGCTGCTGCTGGCCGCCGGAAAGCTGCGGCGGATAGGCGTTGTACTTCGCGGCCAGGCCGACACGGTCGAGCAGTTCCTTGCCACGCTTGCGGGCCTTGTCGACGGGTTCACCCTTTACGTACACCGGGCCCTCGATCACGTTTTCCAGGACGGTGCGATGGGGGAAAAGGTTGAACCGCTGAAACACCATACCCACCGAGCGACAGATCTGGCGGATGTTCCCGGAGCTGGCGTCGACCGTGACGCCGTCAATGCTGATCACGCCGCCGTCGTAGCGCTCCAGGCCATTGATGCAACGCAGCACCGTGGACTTGCCCGAGCCCGAAGGGCCGATCAGGCAAACCACTTCGCCCTGGCGGATCTCTGCACTGATGCCATGGAGCACCTGGTGCGGACCAAACGACTTGGTGATGTTGTCGATGCGGATCATCGGGCACTCCTTTTGTATTTGCGTTCGAGCCAGCCGGCCAACCCCATCAGAGGCAGGCTCAGGCACAGGTACATCAGGGCAACCAGGGTGAAGATGTTGGCGTTGTTGAACGATGCTGCCGCGATCAGCTTGCCCTGCATCGACAGCTCGACCACGGTGATGATCGAGGCCTGGGAGGAGTCCTTGAGCAGCATGATCATGTTGTTGCTGTATGGCGGCAGCGCGATCTTCAACGCCTGGGGCAGGATCACCCGGCGCATGGTCATTGCGCGGCTCATGCCGATGGAGTGCGCCGCCTCGTTCTGACCGGGGTCGATGGCCTGGATACCCGAGCGAAACACCTCGGCCATGTAGGCGGAATAGGCAAGCCCGAGCCCCATGGCACCGGCCTGGAACGCACTCATGTCCACGCCCATTTCCGGCAACACGAAGTACAGGTAGAACAGAATGACGATGATCGGGATGCCGCGAATGGCATTGGTCAGGTAGCGCGAGCCTTCGGCCAGCCAGCGCACGCTGCTGACCCGCAACAGCGCCCAGAACAACCCCAGCAAGGTACTGATGAGCAGCGCGCACAGGGTGATGCCGATCGTTGTCCAGGCACCTTCCATCAGTATCGGAAAGTACTCGACTGCCTGGCTGAAAAAACCTTCGAACATAGGATTGCATCCTCACATGCGGGCACCGTCGGGCGGTGGCCGTGATCACGAATCAGAGTTTCTTGACGTTCCATTTGGTGAGGATCGCGTCGAGCGTACCGTCGGCCTTGAGCTTGGCTACACCGCCATTGATTCGGGCGAGCAGCTCGCTGTTGCCTTTGCGCACCGCCACGCCGATCGCGATACGGATCTGCTTCTGGTAGTCATCGGCAACGCGCAGCTTGCTGGAGCCGGACTGCTGCACGGTGTAGAGCATCACCGGGCCATCGCCTACGGCAACATCGATACGCCCCAGGGCCACCTCGCGAATCATGTCGGACATGCTGTCGTACATCCGCAGCTCCTTGATGCCCTGCTGGGCTTTCATCGGTTCCACCGACACGGTGCCAGTCTGCACGCCGACCTTCTTGCCGGCGAAGTCGGCGCTGCTGTGGTACGCCGTCGTGTCCTGGCTGTTGGCAATCACCTCCTCGCTGTAGGCGAACAGTTCGTCGGAGAAGTCGACCACCTGGGCGCGCTGGGCATTCATGGCGAAAGCAGAGCTGATCATGTCTATCTTGTCCGTCTGCAACGACGGCACCAGGCCACCGAAGGGGATCGGACGCAGCTCGGGCGTGAAACCAAGCTCCTTGCCCAGCGCCTGGGTGATATCGATCATCACGCCCCGAAGCGTGTTGGTCCTGGTGTCCAGGAAGTTGAAGGGCACCGCAGTGGGTGTGGCGCCGACGCGCAGTGTGTCCTGGGCCTGGGCAGTGCCCAGCAGGACGGGAAGAGTCAGTGCCGCACAGGTGGTCAGTTTGATCAATCGGGTGAGCATGGGACGTCTCCTGTTGTTCGCAGAGTGAAGGTCACACAGCTGCGGTAACGATGATTTCCACGAGCATGTCGGGGGCACCCAGCAGGGCCTGGCAAGTGGCGCGGGTGGGCGCGCAGCCATGCGGTACCCACGCATCCCAGGCCTCGTTCATGCCCTGGAAGTCGGTGGCGATGTCCTTGAGCCAGATCTGCGCAGTGAGCAGTCGGGTGCTGTCACTGCCGACAGAAGCGAGCAACGCGTCGATGCGCTTGAGAATCTCGGTCGTCTGGGCCTTGATATCGCCACTTCGCTCGGCGGCGACAACCCCGGCAAAGTAGGCGGTGCCCGCATGCACGACAATGCGGCTCATGCGGGCGTTGGTCTGGTGGCGCGTGATGGCGTTGTTCATGGTCATCTCCTGGGGTGTGAGTAGGTCAGAAACGGCTGATCGAAAAGGGCAACAAGTCGCGTTGGGCATCGACAGACCCTGACATGGCCAGAGCCAGCAAGCGTCCCGTGCCCGCCGATCCGGTCAACCCGAGGTGGCCGTGGCCGAACGCGCACCACAGGCCCGTGTGCCCGGGAAGCTCGCCAATCACCGGAAGCGAATCGGGGAGACACGGACGGTGGCCCATCCACTCGGTGGCAGCACGAATGTCCAGGCCTGGAAGCCCTGCCTTGGCGTGAGCGGCGAGCAACTGCGCGCGAGGGCTGCTTGGCGCTCGCTGCAGGCCGCCGAACTCGACGGTGCCGGCAACCCGCAGCCCTTGCTGCATGGGCGTCATGAACACCTTGCGGTCTGCGAGAACCACGATGCGCTGAAGCTCCACGCCGCCGTGGGGAAAACGCAGGTGGTAGCCGCGTTGTGTTTCCAGCGGAACCTTCACCCCCAGCGGGCGCAGCAGTTGAGCAGACCAGGCACCTGCAGCGACAACCACCTGCACCGCACAGTAGTCCCCGGACTGGGCGCCAACGCGCCAGCCGCTGGTATCCCGTGCCAGGCGTTGCACTCGATCGCGGATGAACCTCACGCCGCGCGTCTTCAGATGCTCTGCAATGACTGTGGCGTAGCGCTGCGGCTCCCGGACCCACAGCTGATCGGGCAGGTAGTAGCCGGTTTGATAGATCGGCCCGAGCGCAGGCTCCAGCGCTCGGATCTCTTCGCCCGTGACATGCCGGGCGTCGAGCCCATGCTGTTTTTTCAGGGCCCAGCCGGCGTTGTCTTTCTCCAGGCTGGCCTGATCGGGGTAAAGGTGCAGTTGACCCGTTTCCGCGATCAGTTCACGGCAGCCAGCCTTGGCGGCGATGGCCTTGTGCTGGGTTGTCGCATCCCCCAGCAATGCATGCAGGGCCTGGGCAATCTGCGCAACCCTGGCCGGTCGCGAGGCGGCAACAAAGCGCGCCATCCACGGCGCCACCGTGAGCAGGTAACTGGCGGGAAGGTACAACGGCCCCGTGGGGTCGAGCAGCATGCGCGGCGCCTGCTTCAACACGCCGGGCATGGCCAGGGGGGCCACGGCACCGGAGGCAATCGAGCCGGCGTTGCCGGACGAGCACTCCGCCCCCGGAGCACCGGGATCGATGACGGTTACCGAAACGCCCGTCGCAAGCAGATGGTAGGCGGTACACAGGCCGACTATTCCGGCGCCGATGACGATCGCTTCGGGTTTGCGAGCTTGAGTAGTGGGCATCTTGTACAGGGCTCTTGATGGATGAGTCCCCGAGAGGATGCAGAGCCTGTACCGAATCTGATATCAATGTATCGCACAGCAATACGAGCAAACTCGAGTGTGATATTTCACAACGGTATGAGCGGTTAGACTTGCTTCGTCAGGCAGCCCCCTCGGCGGGCCATTTTTCACCGTTACGCCCCAATTCAGTGCTCGGCACGCCACTGCTGCACCACGTTGGTCTGGAGAGTTTCATGGAGCCAAACGAGTCCCCCCTGTTTGTCCAGGCCCTGGCCACCGGCCTCGGCGTCCTCGATGCATTCACGGCCGAACGGCCGACGATGAACCTGAAAGAAATTTCAGAAGCTGCGGGTGTTACCAAAAGTGCGGCTCAGCGCTTCACTCATACCCTGGTCACATTGGGCCTGTTACGAAAGGACGCAGCATCCAAGCGCTACTCGCTGTCGCCTCGCACCCTGGATACCGGCTACCGCTACCTACAGGCGCACGTGCTGCTGGAGCGAGCCAACCCTTACCTGCTGGACCTGAACCGCCAGACCGGCGAGACGGTCAACCTGGCCGAACGCGATGGGCACGAGATGGTGTACATCGGGCGATTCCCCAGCCCGCATCGCGCCGTCGTGCACATGCCCGTCGGTAGGCGACTGCCGATCTTCTGCTCGTCGGCAGGCCGCGCCTTTCTCTCGGCGCTGCCCGATGAGCAGATCAGGCACATTCTCACCGGTGTGGATCGGCCCAGATTCACACCGCACACGATTACCGACGTCGAAACGCTAACGAGCATCATCGCCAAGGTTCGGGAGACTGGCTTCGCCTACAGCATCGAGGAGTTCTACCTCAGCGACCTGGCCTTTGCCGTGCCGGTGTACAACATTCGTGGCGAGGCGGTGGCGGCGGTGAACCTGTCGGTGTCGACGGCCTACTGGAGCTTCGAGCGAGCGGTTGCGGAGCTTGTGCCGAAGCTGATCCACACCGCCAGGATGATCTCCACGACGCCGCCTACCTTCCGTGCGATGGAGCCGTTCCAGATCGGCTATGGCAAGGTGCGGGATGTTCCTTATGACAAGCCGTGAATGAAGCGCATGGTGCAGATGCCGCCAGCCAGAAAGCCAAAAGCCCGCTATTAGGCGGGCTTTTGGCTTTCTGGCTGGCGGGTGCCGGTCAGTTCAGGGCGTGCATCATTCCCACTCGATCGTCGCAGGCGGCTTGCTCGATACGTCGTAGGTGACGCGCGAGATGCCTTCGATCTCGTTGATGATGCGGCCGCTGACGGTTTCCAGCAGTTCGTATGGCAGGTGCGCCCAACGCGCGGTCATGAAGTCGATGGTCTCGACCGCACGCAGCGCCACCACCCAGGCGTAACGACGGCCGTCACCGACCACGCCCACCGATTTCACCGGCTGGAATACCACGAAGGCCTGGCTGACCTTGTGGTACCAGTCGGCCTTGCGCAGCTCTTCGATGAAGATGTGGTCGGCACGACGCAGCAGGTCGGCGTATTCCTTCTTCACTTCACCCAGGATGCGCACACCCAGGCCCGGGCCCGGGAACGGGTGACGGTAGACCATGTCGTACGGCAGGCCCAGCTCCAGGCCCAGACGACGGACTTCGTCCTTGAACAGTTCGCGCAGCGGCTCGACCAGCTTGAGGTTCATTTCCTCCGGCAGGCCACCGACGTTGTGGTGCGACTTGATCACGTGGGCCTTGCCGCTCTTGGCACCGGCCGACTCGATCACGTCGGGGTAGATGGTGCCCTGGGCCAGGTACTTGATGTTGTGCAGCTTGTTCGACTCGGCATCGAACACGTCGATGAAAGTGCGACCAATGATCTTGCGCTTCTTCTCGGGGTCCGCTTCGCCGGCCAGGTTGTTCAGGAACTGGTCCTCGGCGTTGGCACGGATCACCTTGACGCCCATGTTCTCGGCGAACATGGCCATCACCTGCTCGCCTTCGTGCAGGCGCAGCAGGCCGTTGTCGACGAACACGCAGGTCAGCTGGTCACCGATGGCCTTGTGCAGCAGCGCCGCAACCACAGAGGAGTCCACGCCGCCGGACAGGCCCAGCAGCACGTTGTCGGTGCCGACCTGGGCGCGCACCTGGGCGATTGCGTCTTCGGCGATCTTCGACGGGGTCCACAGTGCTTCGCAGCCGCAGATGTCGAGGATGAAGCGCGACAGGATGCGACCGCCCTGCTTGGTGTGGGTCACTTCCGGGTGGAACTGCACGCCGTAGTAGCCGCGATCATCGTTGAACATGCCGGCGATCGGGCAGCTTGGGGTGCTGGCCAGGATGTGGAAGTCTTCCGGGATGCGGGTGACCTTGTCACCGTGGCTCATCCACACGTCCAGGCCGAATACGCCGTCAGCGTCGACGTGGTCTTCGATGCCGTCGAGCAGGCGGCTCTTGCCGACCACATCGACACGGGCGTAGCCGAACTCGCGCAGCTCGGAACCTTCAACCTTGCCGCCCAGTTGCTCGGCCATGGTCTGCATGCCGTAGCAGATACCGAATACCGGTACGCCCAGGTCCCATACGGCCTGTGGCGCGCGCGGGCTGTCGGCTTCGTGCACCGACTCGGGGCCGCCGGCGAGAATGATCCCGCGGGGGGCGAATTCGCGAATCGCCTCGTCGTCCATGTCGAACGGGTGCAGTTCGCAGTACACGCCGATTTCGCGCACGCGGCGGGCGATCAGCTGGGTGTACTGGGAACCGAAGTCGAGGATCAGGATACGGTGAGCGTGAATGTCGAGGGCCATGACTCAATCTCGTCAGTGGTAATCGGAAACGACGCGGGGCTGTCGTGAACAGCCCCGCTTACAGGTATTGCCAGGAGCATCAACCTACGCGGTAGTTTGGCGCTTCCTTGGTGATCTGCACGTCATGCACGTGGGATTCGGCCATGCCGGCACCGGTGATGCGCACGAACTCGGGCTTGGTACGCATTTCTTCGATGTTGGCGCTGCCGGTGTAACCCATCGAGGAACGCAGGCCGCCCATCAGCTGGTGGATGATCGCGGTCAGGGTGCCCTTGTACGGCACGCGACCTTCGATACCTTCCGGTACCAGCTTCTCGGCACCGGCCGAGGAGTCCTGGAAGTAGCGGTCCGAGGAACCCTGGGCCTGGGACATCGCACCCAGCGAACCCATGCCGCGGTAGGCCTTGTAGGAACGACCCTGGAACAGCTCGATCTCGCCCGGGGCCTCTTCGGTACCGGCGAACATCGAACCCATCATCACGGCGCTGGCGCCGGCGACGATGGCCTTGGACAGGTCACCGGAGAAGCGGATGCCACCGTCGGCGATCAGCGGTACGCCGGTGCCTTCCAGCGCGGCAGCCACATTGGCGATGGCGCTGATCTGCGGCACGCCGACGCCGGCGACGATACGGGTGGTGCAGATCGAGCCAGGGCCGATACCGACCTTGACCGCGTCGGCGCCGGCTTCGGCCAGGGCCTTGGCGGCTGCGCCGGTGGCGATGTTGCCGCCGATCACCTGCACGTCGGGGAAGTTCTGCTTGACCCAGCGCACGCGGTCGATAACGCCCTTGGAGTGGCCGTGGGCGGTGTCGACCACCACCACGTCGACGCCGGCAGCAACCAGTGCGGTCACGCGGTCGCCGGTGTCCTTGCCGGTACCCACTGCAGCACCGACGCGCAGGCGACCCTGGTCGTCCTTGCTGGCCAGCGGGTAGGCCTTGGCTTTCTCGATGTCGTTGACGGTCATCATGCCCTTGAGGGCGAACTTGTCGTCGACGATCAGTACGCGCTCGATGCGGTGCTTGTGCAGCAGCTCGCGGGCCTCGTTTTTGTCCGCGCCTTCGCTGACCGTGACCAGACGCTCTTTGGGCGTCATCACTTCACGCACGGTGGCGTCGAGGCGGTTTTCGAAGCGCACGTCACGGGAGGTGACGATGCCGACCAGGTCGCCGTTGTGCAGCACCGGCACGCCGGAGATGTTGTGCAGGCGGGTCAGTTCGAACAGGTCGCGTACGGTGGCGTCGGCCTCGATGGTGATCGGGTCCTTGACCACGCCGGCCTCGAACTTCTTGACCTTGCGCACTTCGGCAGCCTGCTGCTCGATGGTCATGTTCTTGTGGATGATGCCGATGCCGCCTTCCTGGGCCATGGCAATGGCCAGACGGGCTTCGGTCACGGTGTCCATGGCGGCGGAAACCAGTGGAATGTTCAGCTCGATGCCACGGGTCAAACGGGTCTTGAGACTGACTTCGTTAGGTAGCACCTCGGAGTAACCGGGTACTAGGAGAATGTCGTCGAAGGTCAGGGCTTCTTGGCTGATACGCAGCATCGCGGGGGCTCCCGGGCGGGAAAATGGAAGCGCGCCATTATACTCATGCGCGCCGTGTGACTCAATGTAAAGATGGGCCTTCGGTCAGTTGTCTTGCAGCTTTACCTGCACCACTGCCACCGGCTGGTCGAGCCAGTCGGCAAAGGCATCGATGAAAGACGGCTTGAAACCGGCCTCGCCCCAGTTGTTGAAGATGAACCCCAGGTTGGAAAAGGCACAGGGCTGCAGGTAAAGGAAGCCGTTGATGTCGTCTTCATGGCCGCAGCGCGGGCAGGTGAAGTTGTCGCTGATGCCGGGCATCCACTCTTCCAGGCTGGCGAACAGCTCCACCCCCACTTCCCGGCGGCACTCGGCGCAGCCGGCTTCTTCGAGAAAGCCTTCGGTGGGCGTATAGATGCAGCGCTTGTAGATGACTTCCAGGCCATTGACGGGCTGGCCGTACGGTAGCAGCTGCGGCCGCTCGACCACCTTGCGCGCACCCTCGGCGATGGCATAGCCCATGCGGTTGCCGGTGCGCCCGCAGGTGCTGAGCTGTTCCTCGATCACCTTTTCGCGTACCAGCCAACGCAGGATCGCGCGGGCGCGCGGCTCGTGCACCGGCACGGTGGAGATCTTGGGGACGATGATGCTCTGGAATGTCATGAAGGCGGCCGAACAGGTTAAAGGTGCCAGTTTACCTCACTCAGGTAGCGCGCGATCAGCGCGATGCCGCTGGCCAGCACCAGCCAGGTGACCAGCCGCACGAAGGTTTCGCGGGACATCTTCAGGGTCAGCCGGCGCCCCACCCACAGGCCGGCGAACATCATCGGCAGCAGGCACAGGGCAAGCAGCAGCAACGGCAGGTCGGCGTACACCCCGGCAATCAGGAACAGGCTCAGGCGCACCACGGTGCTGCAACTGATCAGCGCGCTCTGGGTCGCGCGCACCTGCTCCTTGGCGTCGAGCCGGGCATTGAGGTAGATGGCATAGAGGAAGCCGCCGCTGCCGAACAGCGCACCGAACAGGCCGCCGGTGATGCCCATCGGCACCGACCAGCCGGCATTCAGGCGCGCCGGCTTGACCTTCACCGCCAGGCTGTAGAGCGCATAGGCGCTGATGAACAGGCCCATCAGCAACAGCAGCAGGTCGGACTTGAGGTTGAGCAGGAACACCACGCCCAGGGTGCAGCCGATGGCCATGCACGGCAGCAGGCGCAGCAGTTCGCCGCGCACCACGGCCTTGCGCGCCGGCAGCCAGTTGCCGAAGGCAGCGACGAAGTCCAGCAGCACCAGCAACGGGATGATGCGCGACAGCGGCATGAAGTTGATCAGGACCGGCCCGGCGACCAGCGCGGTGCCGAAGCCGGCGATGCCGAACACGATGTAGGCGACGCCGATGCCAAGCAGTATCGGCAACCATTGGAGCGCAGTGAAAGGGAGCGAGTCGAGCAGTGTGGAGAGCATGGTGTATGCCTGAGTCGTGAGTGAGGCAGCGTTCAGACGAACTTTAGCCATTGGCCAGCCATGCCGACTAATATGCAATTGCGCCATCAGCCATCTCGAAAAGGCATCCCTCATGATCTCCACCCGACAATTACGCTACTTCGTCGAGATTGCCGAGTCCGGCAGTTTCAGTGCTGCCGCCGAGCGCCTGTTCGTCGCGCAGTCGGCGCTGAGCCGGCAGATAAAGGAGCTGGAGAGTCAGCTGGCCACCCCGCTGTTCGAACGCACCGCCCGCCAGCCGCGCCTGACCGCAGCGGGCCTGGCGTTTCTGCCGCGGGCCCGCAACCTGCTGGGCGAGCTGGAGAAGGCCTGCCGCCTGGCCACCGAAATCGGTCAGGGCCTGCGCGGCAGCCTGCGCCTGAGCCATTCGAGCACGGTGCCGCTGACCGGCGCGCTGCTGGATCGGCTCACGGGCTACCTGCAGCACAACCCCGGCGTGTCGATGGACATCGCGCAGCTATCTTCCGAGGCGCAACTGGAGGAACTGGCCGAAGGTCGCCTGGAGTTCGGCCTGCTGCGCCTGCCGGTGCTGCGCCAGCACGAAGGGCTGTGCGTGCAGCCGCTGTTCGACGAACCGCTGCTGCTGGCGGTGGCCGCAGACCACCCGCTGGCCGATGAGCCGAGGGTGTACCTGGCGCAGTTACGCGACGAGGCGTTCATTTCCATCCCGCACCGCCAGCGCGGTGGCTTGAGCTACCTGTCGGCCGAGCTGTGCATGCGTGAAGGGTTCTTCCCTCGGGCTGCGCGGGTGGTGTCGCGCAAGACCACGCAGTTGCAGTTGATCCAGGCCGGGTTCGGGGTGGCCTTGCTGCCACGGTGCATGCGCGATATCGCGCCAGCGACGCTGCGCTTCGTGCCGCTGGCCGACGCGGGGTGCGTGAGTACGGTGGCGCTGGCCTATCGACGTGATGCCGGGCCGTTGGTGCATCAGTTTGTGGAGCACATGCAGGGCTGAGCCGGCAACGTCGTCTCCTGCAAGAGACCGCGCATGACCTGTAGGAGCCGGCAAGCAGCGCCGCCACCTGCCGGGACTGCAAAGACCGCACGATTCCCTTTATGATGCCCCGCATGATCAAAGACCCTTTCGAAAGACTCGGCCTGGACCGCGAGGTCCTTACCGTCAGCCAGCTCAACGGCCGCGCCCGCGTGCTGCTCGAGGACGTGTTCAGCAACATCTGGGTCGAGGGCGAAATCTCCAACCTCGCCCGGCCCGCCTCCGGCCACGTCTACTTCACCCTCAAGGACAGCGGCGCCCAGGTGCGCTGTGCACTGTTTCGCAACAACGCCGCCCGCGTGCGCCAGGCATTGCGCGACGGCCTGGCGGTCAAGGTGCGTGGCAAGGTCTCGCTGTTCGAGGGGCGCGGCGACTATCAGCTGATCCTCGACACCGTCGAACCGGCCGGTGACGGCGCCCTGCGCCTGGCCTTCGACGCGCTCAAGGAAAAGCTCGGCAACGAGGGCCTGTTCAGCAGTGAACGCAAGCGCGCCCTGCCCGCCCACCCGCAGCGTATCGGCATCGTCAGCTCGCCCACTGGCGCGGTGATCCGCGACATCATCAGCGTGTTCCGCCGCCGCGCCCCGCAGGTGGAGCTGACCCTGATACCCACCGCCGTGCAGGGCCGCGAAGCCATCAACCAGATCGTACGGGCCCTGCAACGCGCCGATGCGCAAGGCTTCGACGCGCTGATCCTGGCCCGTGGCGGCGGCTCGCTGGAAGACCTCTGGTGCTTCAACGAAGAAGCCGTGGCCCGTGCCATCGCCGCCTGCGTCACGCCCATCGTCAGCGCCGTGGGGCATGAAACCGACGTGTCGATCAGCGACTTCGTCGCCGACGTGCGCGCCCCCACTCCTTCGGCCGCCGCCGAACTGCTGGCCCCCGACAGCAGCGACCTGGGCCGACGCCTGGAAAGCCTGCAACGCCGCCTGCTGCTGCGCATCCAGAACCGCCTGGCCCATGACCGGCTGCGCCTGGACAGCCTGGCGCGGCGTCTGCGCCACCCCGGCGAACGCCTGCGCCAGCAGGCCCAGCGCCTCGACGACCTGGACATGCGCCTGCGCCGCGCCTTCGAGCAGCGCCTGAACCAGCGCCGCGAACGCCTGGCACGCCTGGATACCCGCTTGGCCGCGCAGCACCCCGGGCGTGCCCTGGCGCTGCTCAAGCAACGCCTGGACAACCTCGCCGAGCGCCTGCCGCGAGCCATGCGCCAGACCCTCGCCACCCGCCGCCAGCACCTGCAGGTGCAGGTGCAGACACTGCAGGTGGTCAGCCCGCTGGCCACCCTCAGCCGTGGCTACAGCATTCTGCTCGACGAGCGCGGCCAGGCCATCCGCAGCGCCGCGCAGACCCGCAACGGCCAGCGCCTGACCGCCCGCCTGGGCGAAGGCGAGCTGCAGGTGCGGGTCGAAGACAACCACCTGACTCCGGTCACGCTCTCTCTACTGGACTGACTCATGCCCCGACTGTTTGCCCCGCTGCTCGTCCTCTGCCTGGCCTTCGCCGGCAGCGCCCAGGCCAGCTACATCACCCGCCAGTTGAACAAGCCGGTGCCCGGCGGCGTCGCGGTGGTCGACCTCGGCCCAGCCGCCCAGGCCCCTCAGGCACGCTTCGACGGCAAGCCGGTGCTGGTGGTACGCGAGCAGGACACCTGGCTGGCCATTGTCGGCCTGCCGCTGACCCAGAAGCCCGGCACCGCCAGCCTGACCCAGGGCGAGCGCACCCTGAGCTTCACGGTCGCCAGCAAGAAGTACCCCGAGCAGCGCATCACCCTTAAGAACCAGCGCCAGGTCAACCCCAACCCGGCCGACCTCAAGCGCATCGACGCCGAGCTGGCCGAGCAGCTCAAGGCCTACCGCAGCTTCAGCCCCAACCTGCCGAGCAACCTGCTCCTCGACAAGCCGGTCAACGGCCCGCTGTCGAGCAAGTTCGGCGTGCGCCGCTTCTTCAACGGCGAGGAACGCAACCCGCATGCCGGCCTGGACTTCGCCGTGCCCGCCGGCACCCCGATCAAGACCCCGGCCAACGGCAAGGTGATCCTGATCGGCAACTACTTCTTCAACGGCAACACCGTGTTCGTCGACCACGGCCAGGGCTTCATCAGCATGTTCTGCCATATGTCGAAGATCGACGTGAAACCCGGCCAGCAACTGAGCCGTGGCGCCATCGTCGGACGTGTGGGCTCCACTGGCCGCGCCACCGGGCCGCACATGCACTGGAACGTCAGCCTGAACGACGCACGGGTCGATCCGGCGATCTTCATCGGGGCCTTCCAGCCCTGATCAGCGTCTTGCGCCAATCAAAAAGACCGCGCAACTGGCGCGGTCTTTTTGATTGGTCTGCGCTATAAAATCACGACATTCTTCAGTTTTTAAGCATTCCTCTCAATTTTTTTGCAGTGCTTGCCATCGTTCACCCCACTGGTTAGGGTTGAACCCATGAAAACCACGCACACCCTCATCCTGCTTCGCCAACATCGCAGCCTTTGCCTGGTCAGTGCCCGACTACCAAGCTGAATCGCGTCGCCTCGCCCATTCATCACTTGTACGTTCGGCGGGCCCCTTTCAAGGCCGCACAATAAGGATTGCTTTCATGACCATGCTCAAAGACCCTTCGAAAAAATACCGTGCCTTCGCTCAGGTAAACCTGCCTGACCGCACCTGGCCCTCGAAGACCATCACGGCCGCGCCGATCTGGTGCAGCTCGGACCTTCGCGACGGCAACCAGTCGCTGATCGAGCCGATGGATGCGGTCAAGAAGCTGCGCTTCTGGAAGACCCTGGTCAGCGTGGGCGTGAAAGAAATCGAGGCCTCCTTCCCATCGGCCTCGCAAACCGACTTCGACTTCGTGCGCACCCTGATCGAAGACGGCCACATCCCGGACGACACCACCATCCAGGTGCTGACCCAGGCCCGTGAAGACCTGATCGCACGTACCTTCGAATCGCTGCGCGGGGCCAAGAAGGCCATCGTGCACCTGTACAACGCCACCTGCCCGGCATTCCGCCGCATTGTCTTCAACCAGGACAAGCAGGGCGTCAAGGACATCGCGGTGAACGCGGCCAAGCTGTTCGTCAAGTACGCCGCCCAGCAGCCGGAAACCCACTGGACGTTCCAGTACTCGCCAGAGACCTTCAGCGCTACCGAACTGGAGTTCGCCAAGGAAGTCTGCGACGCGGTGATCGAGGTGTGGAACCCGACCCCCGAACACAAGGTGATCCTCAACCTGCCAGCCACCGTGGAAGTTTCCACCCCGAACATCTATGCCGACCAGATCGAGTGGTTCGGGCGCAACGTGTCGCGCCGTGACAGCGTGATCATCAGCCTGCACACCCACAACGACCGTGGCACCGGCGTGGCTGCCACCGAGCTGGGCCTGATGGCCGGCGCCGACCGTGTCGAAGGCTGCCTGTTCGGCAACGGCGAGCGTACCGGCAACGTCGACCTGGTGACTCTGGCCCTGAACCTCTACACCCAGGGCGTGGACCCTGAGCTGGACTTTTCCGACATCGACGGCGTGCGCAAGGTGGTCGAAGAGTGCAACCAGATCCCGGTACACCCGCGTCATCCGTATGTGGGCGACCTGGTGCACACCGCGTTCTCCGGCTCGCACCAGGATGCGATCCGCAAGGGCTTCACCCAGCAGAAAGAAGACACCCTGTGGGAAGTACCGTACCTGCCGATCGACCCGGCCGACATCGGCCGCAGCTACGAGGCGGTGATCCGCGTCAACAGCCAGTCGGGCAAGGGTGGCATCACCTACCTGCTCGAACAGGAATACGGCATCAGCCTGCCGCGTCGCATGCAGATCGAGTTCAGCCAGGTGGTACAGGGCGAGACCGACCGCCTGGGCCTGGAAATGACCGCCCAGCAGATCTACAAGCTGTTGCAGAGCGAGTACCTGCAAGCCAACGCCCCGTATGCGCTGGTCAGCCATCGCCTGCAGGAAGAGAACGGCCACAGCGCCGTGGAAGTGGAAGTGGCCGGTGAAGGCGAAACCACCCTGCACTGGCGCGGCAAGGGCAACGGCGCCCTCGAGGCCCTGGTGGCCGGCCTGCCGGTAGCCGTGGAAATCATGGACTACAACGAGCACGCCATCGGTGCCGGCACCCACGCCAAGGCGGCGGCCTACATCGAACTGCGCGTGGCTGGCGGTCGTCCGGTGCACGGTGTGGGTATCGATGAAAACATCACCACCGCCAGCTTCAAGGCGCTGTTCAGCGCACTGAACCGCTCGCTGAGCCAGCAGGCTGCTAAGGCGGCGTAAACGCCAACTGACCCGCTGCTGCATGCAATGCCCGCCTCTGATACGGAGGCGGGCATTTTTTTTGGTTGTGCGAAAGCCTGCGGGGCGCTGGCGTGCTCGGTATACTGCCGGCCTCATTATTTTTGCCACACCTGTAAGGACACTCAATGAGCCACTACCTGGAACGGGCACTCACCAGCCTGCGCACCATCGGCATCAACTTCATCCAGCCCGTTCAGGATGCCCCGGTTCTGGTACTGCTGGACCGCGTGGCCCACTACGACACCACCAAGGTCACCTCCATCGCCACCGTGCTGCAGCAGGCCACCAGCTTCAACAGCATGGTGCGCGAGCAGATCGAAGGCATGGACATCTCCACGCGCTTCATGGACATCACGCAGAGCTTCACCTCCATCCGCGAGGACGCCGCCGCCATGGCCGGCTGGATGGATGACGGGCGCCTGGACGCGATGGAGAAGATCAAGCTGACCTGGATGAACGTACGTCGCGGCTCCATCCCCAGCCGCTTTGCCGATATCCGCGAAAACTACCTGAAGGTGTGCAAGTCGGCCAACGACCAGATCGCCCGCGAGAGCGTGATCCTGGAGTCGTACATGGACTTTCGCATGGCCATGAAAGCCGCCGAGGTGGAAGCCCAGCAGGTGCTGGCCATCGCTGGCGAGGCCCTGCAGCAGCGCACCCTGGCCCTGAACGAGGCCAACGCCCGGGTCGCCGACGCCGAAAGCGCCGAGCCCGCCGCACGCGCCGCGCTGGAACTGGGCCGCGATGAAGCCGTGCGCGCCATGCAGGACGAAGACAAGCGCTACCAGATCATCAAGGACATCGCCGATGACCTGAAGGTCGGCTACAACACCGCCGAAATGGTCTTTGCACGCATCAATCAGGTGCACGTGATCAAGGAGCGTCAATACCAGCGCATGGTGTCGTTCTTTTCCACCAACGAAGTGGTACTCACCGGGCTTGCCGTGTCGTTCACCGCCAACAGCGGCCTGGCCGAAGCCACCCACACCCTCAATGCCACCACCGACGGCATCAGCCAGGGCCTGGAGTCGCTGGGCAGCACCGGCAACCAGCAGCTCGAAGCCGCGGTCAAGGCCAGCTACGGCTCGACCATCAAGGTCGACTCGGTGCGCGCCCTGGCTGACGCCACGCTGTCGTTCCAGACCGACATGAAGCAGATGGCCGACACCTACCGCGCAGAGTCGAGCAACGCCGCCCGGGATATCGCCGAAGCTGTCGAAGAGGCCAAGCGCAAGTTCGCCGCCCTGCTGACCAAGGCCGCCTGATGAGCAGTGTTCCTCTGTCCGAACAGCTGGGCGCGATGGCGGTGGTCGACCAACTGCGCCATCAGCAGATGCAGGTGCAGGAGCACCTGAACCTGCCGCAGCGCCGCGCTGAAGTCGCCGAGCGTATCCGCACCTACTACCAGGCCCAGGGCATCGCCTATGACGATGCACTGATCGAACAGGGTGTGCGGGCGTTCTTCGCCCGGCGCCTGGCCTTCGAGGCGCCCGAACAGACCGCACTGCAACGCCTGACCACGCGCCTGCTGCTCAACCGCAGGAAGCTCATGCGCATCCTGCAACTGATCGTCGTCGCGCTGCTGGCCGTACAGTGCACTCGTGTGGTGAACGACACCGCCAAGACCTCCAAGGTGCAGGACAACGTCCGTACGGCCGAGTATCGCAGCAGCGATCTGAGCGCCGACCTTGCGCAGCACCAGTCGCGCCTCGATGCGTTGCAGCAAGCCGTCGCGCAACAGCCCGAGCCCGCGGCCACGCGCCTGCTGGGGCCGCTTGCCGAGCGGCTGACGCAGGTTCAGACACTGCTGACGCACCGACCGTGGCCGCAACTGATCGACAGCGACAACCGCGACAGCGTGCAGCAGGACCTCGATACCTACGAACGCAACACCCAGTCGGCGCGCGCGCAACTGAGGCAGGCCGACAAGGGCCTGAACGACGTCCAGGCCATTATCGATGCCCGCAGCCGCCTGCAGGCCGTACTGCACAACCCGGCGTTCACCGCAGGCGCCAAGCGTTTCGGGGTGATGGCGCAGCAGGCCCGGGTGGCCGACCAGGCCATCGGCAACGCCGACACCCAGGGCATCGAGGTGGTCGACCGTGAAGTCGGTGAGCTCGAAAGCCAGCTCGATCGCATTCAGCAAGTCCAGCCGCTGATCCGGCGCCTGGACGAAATCGAGCAGCAGTTGCCCGCCCTGCGCCTGCCGCCGAACGACCTGCGGGTGGTGCGTGCCCAGGCCGCCCAGGTCGACAAGGCCATCGACGCCCTGCAGGCACGTCAGGCCAGCGACCACCTGTCGACGCTTGACAGCCTGCTGGTGTTCGCCAGTCAGGCACTGGAGCTGCGGGTGGTGGACCGCTACGGCGTCAAGTCGGGGGTCGAGCGCTGCTATGACCAGGCGCTGTGCAACCAGGGCGGTGACTCCCTGCAGGGCAAGAGCTGGTACCTGGTGGTCGAGGCCGTGGACGCCGCCGGCAACCCGATCAGCGTGCCGGTCACCAGTTCGGAAACCGGCGAATCGCGCTGGGCGTCCTACTTTGGTGTGCGGGTCAGCCAGGCCGAGTACCTCAAGGTCAAGGAAGACAAACTCAGCGACGGCCACATCGACGACCTCGCCATGGGCAGCAAGCCTGCCAACATGCTGAGCCTGAAATTCAACCAACGTGTCGCCAAACCCGACATGATCCTGGACTGGTGATGACATGAGACCCAGCAAGCTCATCGGTATCGTCGCCGACAATGCACGCAGTTTCGAGCACGTGCTGCGCGACGCAGAACAACAACTGGCCAGTGCCACCGAGCGCCAGATGGCGCTCGAACAGGACATCCTGACCCGCCTGCGCAGCATCGCGACCCTGCAGCTGGAGCATGCCCCGTCGCTGCAGGACGAGGTGGTTCAGGCCCTGCACGAACGCCAGCTGGCCCAGGGGCAGTTGCGCCAGCAACTGCTGGAGGTCGAGCAGCAGATCGCCCAGTCGCTGGAGGCGACCGCGCAGGTACAGGAGCGCCTCGACGACCTCGACCGCCAGGCCCGCGACCAACTGGCCCAGGACCCGACCTACACGGCGCAGATGCACCAGCTGGAACAGGCCATCGCCGCCAACCTCGAAACCGTCACCGGGTATGCCGACATACGCCAGGAGTGTGCCGACAAGCTGCCGATGTTCGGCCGCAACCCGATCTACCACTTCCTGCGTGATCGCGATTTCGGCACCGAACAGTATCGGTTGGGCCGCATCAGCCGCTGGCTCGATGGTTGGCTGGCCAGGCAGGTCGACTACAGCGGCAACCGCAGCAACGAGCTGAACCTGCTCAACATGCAGCAGCGCAACGAGGCACTGCAGCTCGAACGCGACGCGCACATTGCCGCGCTGGAGCAAAGCACCGGCCAGCAACTGGCCGACGCCCAGCAGCAGGCAGGCATGGAGCCGCTGCGCGAAGCGCACAAGGCGTTGTACAAGCAGACCGTGGCCAGCAAGCAGCAGGCCAACGACATTCACGCGCAACTGACCGCATTCACCCACAACCAGGACCCGCACTACCTGCGTGCCCGCCAGTGGCTCACCGACCAGTTGCAGGCCAAGAGCATCGAGCAACTGCTCGAGCAGGTGAAGAAGACCCCCGATACCGCAGACGACCAGATCGCCTTGCAGCTGCAGCGGCTGTACCCGCAGGTCGACGGCGTGGAACGGGCACTGGCCGAGGCGCGCCAGACCCATGGCCTGGCCCAGCAGTCCTATGACCGGGCCAAGGAGCTGGAGCGCGCGCTGCGCACCGACTTCTTCCGTGACGACGGCTATCAGTACAAGGCAACGCTGGGCATCGAACGTCTGCTGTCGGACTACATGACCCGCGATGTCACCCTGGGCTATCTGGTCGGGACCATCCGCGAACACCGCGAACTGGTGCCGCGCGTCGCCGTCGAGCGCAGCTCGTACAGCAGTAGCAGCTCGGGGTCGAGCTGGAGCAGCTCCAGTTCCAGCAGTTCGAGCAGCAGCTCCAGCAGCAGTGGCGGCTTCTCCAGCTCCGACAGCAGCGGGGGCGGCGGCTTCAGGACCTCGGACAGCTTCTGATGGCATGCCCGCTGGCCTGCCGACGCAGGCCAGCGCGAAGCATCACCCGCGCGGGTAGCGCTCGTTCACGCTGAAATCGAAGCGCCAGCAGCCCGCGTTTTTCCGGGAACTGTAGTGCTCGAACAACACCTTTTTCTGCAGTTCGTCCCAGCCGAGCGGGTCCACCGAGGCCTCCTCCAGCACCGTGACCAGCGTGTCGGTGGCAACCGACGACAGGTAGATCAGGTCTTCGCGCATCACCTGCGCGTTGGCATCGAGAATCGGCAGCACCTTGTTGTGCTCGAAGTAGTAATCGATCTCCGACGCGCCCATCACACAGTGCGCATACAGGATGTGCACCTGATAGGCATAGAACACCCCGGGGCCGACCAGCTTGCGGGTGTGCTTCTGGGTGGTGGAGTCGTTCCAGCTTTGCGCAGCCTGGAACGATACCCGGACCTCTGAACTCACCCCCACGCCCTTGAATTCCAGCTGCACGCCACCGGACACTTCGGTGGTACGGCTGAAGCTTCGGGTAAAGCCATGGGTGACCTCGAAGGTGCGTTCATCCTCGCCGTTGCTCGGCACCTGAACGGTGCCGAAATGCTCCACGTAAGCGGCAACCGGCACCGAATACATGTCCCACCACCGCTTGCCGTCGTACATCTGGCCGAACTCGGTGGCATCCTTTATCCAGCAGGCCTGGCGTACCTTGTCACCGCCAAAGAGGTACTTGTCGATGTGGTAGCTCCCGCGCTGTGCGGGGGAGTCGGCGCCAAACACGTTGTCTTCACTCATGACGGTTCCCTCAGTACTTGTAGTGAATCTTCTGGCTTGCGGAAAAATCGAACGACCAGGCGCCGGCATTGCATTCAACCTCGTAACCTTCGGTCAGCACCTTGCGCTGCAGGGCATCCCAGGCAATCGGAGGGGTGGCCGCGGCATCGGCCACCGCCACATACACGGCCGTGCTGATGGCCGACAGGAAGTACAGGTCGGTACGCCCCTGCGTGGCCAGCGTCTTGCTGGTGCGAAACGCCTTGCTCAGCTGTCCGGCCGAGGTCGCGCAATGGGCATACACCAGGTTCATCTGGTAGATGGCGAACACCCCGCTGCCGGGCAGCAGCAGCGTCAGGCGGTTGTCGTTCGGCGCCCCCCAGGCGATGTCGTCGACAAAGCCGGTGTGCAGGCTGGACAGGATATTGACCCGCTCGATGGCCGACGACACCGAATAGGGCGCGTCCACTTCACGGATGAACTGCTTGCTGTGGCCCTGGGCAAAGGTGATGGCATGGCGCTGGTTGCTCAGGCCGTTGAGCCGCAGGGTATCCACCGCTGACAGGTAGGCGAACACCGGTCGGGTGTAGGTGGCCCAGGCACTGGAGCCAATGCGGATATCGCCGTAGACGGTCTTGCCGTTGACCCAGCAGCCGGGTGCCAGGCGCTTGCCGCCGATCAGGTGGCGCTCGAGCGAATAGGACCCGGTCTTGACCGCGTAGCCGCTGAGTCGCGGATTTGTAGCGTGTTCGATTTCGTCGTCCAAGGTATGCACTCCCTGCAGAAAACCCATGAGTTTTCGATACTAGGGAGGCCGCGACAGGCTCGGCAGCGGGACGTGCTTCCTGGATGGGCAGCGGCCTTGCCGGTCAATGGCGCCGGCAAAAAAAAGGTGCGCCGACCAAGCGCACCTCAAAGCCGTACAGCACACAACGAATTCTCTAGTCCAGCAACGCCAGCGCCTGGGCACTGCACGCCTGCACGCGTGCCCACTCGCCGTTCTTGATCCAGCTGCTGTCGAGCATCCAGGTTCCGCCCACGCACATCACATTGGCCAGGGCCATGTACTGCTTGACGTTGCCCGGGTTGACCCCGCCGGTGGGGCAGAAACGCACCTCGCCGAACGGCCCGCCGAATGCCTTGATCGCCGCCGCCCCGCCGCTGATCTCGGCCGGGAACAGCTTGAAGCGCCGATAGCCCAGCGCGTAGCCCATCATGATCTCCGAGGCGCTGCTGATGCCCGGCAACAGTGGCAACGGGCTCTCGACCCCCGCCTCCAGGATGTCCTGGGTGCACCCCGGCGTGACCACGAACTGCGCACCGGCCTGTTCCACCGCCGCCAGCATGCTGCGGTCCAGCACCGTACCGGCACCGACGCACAGCTCCGGGCGCTGTTCGCGCAGCAGGCGGATGGCGGTCAGGCCGTGTTCGGAACGCAGCGTCACCTCGAGCGTCTTCAGCCCCCCGGCCGCCAGCGCATCGGCCAGCGGCAGGATGTCCTGCTCGCGGGCGATGGTGATCACCGGCAGAATGCGCGCCTGGCCGCAGATGCGGTCGATCAGGGCAATCTTGTCGGCCATGGAAATGCCCGGCTGTGAAGGTTCAAGGGTTGTCATAACGGCGTGTCCTTGGTTCATGGGCACCAGTAGATTTCCAGGGGGTCTTGAAGAAAGGCGCGAATCGGCATCTGCGCCGGGTCGTCACCGCCCAGCGCGGCGCGCAGGGTAGCGAGTTTGCCTGGCCCTTGCACCGACAACAGTGTCGCACCTGCACCGGCCAGCACACGCCGGGTCAGGGTCAGGCGCTGATGCGGCACGCTCGGCGCCAGCATCGGCAGTACCCGGCGCTGGCTCTGGGCCTGCAGGCCCTCGGCCAGGTTGGGGCTGCCCGGAAACAGCGAGGCGGTGTGACCGTCATCGCCCATGCCCAGCACCAGCACATCGATCGGCGGCAGCTGGGCAAGCGCCTGGTCCGCCTGCTCGGCAGCGGCTTCGAGGCTCGCGGCGGGACGGTACAGGCCGACGAACCGCGCCTTGGCCGCCTCGCCCTGCAACAGGTGCTGCGCCACCAGGCCGGCATTGCTGTCGGCATGTTCCACCGGCACCCAGCGCTCGTCCGCCAGGCTGACCACCACCCTGGACCAGTCCAGCGGCTGCCTGGCCAGGCGCTGGAAGAACGCCACCGGGCTGCGCCCGCCCGACACCACCAGGGTGGCCTGGCCGTTTTCGTCCATCGCCGTGCGCAACCGCTGCGCCACATCCACAGCCAGGCCCTCGGCCAGGCGCGCCGCATCGGCAAACTCATGTGCCGTCACGCTCGCCGGCAGTTGCAGTTCAGATATCGCCATACCATGCCCTCCCATCGCGGGTAATCAGTGCTATCGAGCTCATCGGCCCCCAGGTGCCCGCCGCATACGGCTTGGGCGCATCACCGGCGTGTTTCCAGCCGGCGATCAACTGGTCGCACCATTTCCACGCATATTCGATTTCATCCTTGCGTACAAACAGGTTCTGGTTGCCGCGCATCACTTCCAGCAGCAGGCGCTCGTAGGCATCCGGAATGCGTGCGCTGTGCCAGGTATCGGAAAAATTCAGCTGCAACGGGCCGCTGCGCAGTTGCATGCCCTTGTCCAGGCCCTGCTCCTTGGTCATCACCCGCAACGAAATGCCTTCGTCCGGCTGCAGGCGGATGATCAGCTTGTTGCCGATCTGCAAACGTTGTTCCGCCGCGAAGATGTAGTGCTGCGGCTCCTTGAAATGGATGACGATCTGCGACAGTTTCTGCGGCATGCGCTTGCCGGTGCGCAGGTAGAACGGCACCCCGGCCCAGCGCCAGTTGCGGATATCGGCCCGCAGCGCGACGAAGGTTTCGGTGTCGCTCTGGGTATTGGAGTTGTCTTCCTCGAGGTAGCCGGGCACGGCCCGCCCCTCGCTGTAGCCCGCTATGTACTGGCCACGCACCACCTGGGTGCTCAGGCCCTCGCCGCTGATCGGTGCCAGTGCCTTGAGCACCTTGACCTTCTCGTCGCGAATGCTGTCGGCCGAGAGGTCGCTGGGCGGGTCCATGGCGATCAGGCACAGCAACTGCAGCAGGTGGTTCTGGATCATGTCGCGCAGTTGCCCGGCCTTGTCGAAGTAGCCCCAGCGGCCCTCGATGCCGACCTTCTCGGCCACGGTGATTTCCACGTGGGAGATGGAGTTCTGGTTCCACTGGGTTTCGAACAGGCTGTTGGCAAAGCGCAGGGCAATGAGGTTCTGCACCGTCTCCTTGCCCAGGTAATGGTCGATGCGATACACGCGGTTTTCGGGGAAGTACTGCGCCACCGCGTCATTGACCCTGCGCGACGACTCCAGGTCATGGCCGATGGGCTTCTCCAGCACCACGCGGGTGCGCTCGCTCAGGCCGACCTTGTCGAGGTTCTCGCAGATGCCGCCGTACACCGCCGCGGCGGTGGCGAAATAGGCGATCAGTGGCGCGTCGGGTTGTACCTGTTCGAGCAGCGCCGGGTAGTCCTGAGCCTGAAGAAAATCCACATGCAGGTAGCTCAGGCGCGCCATGAAGCGCTGCAGGGCCAGGGCCTCGATATCGCTGCCCACGTGCTTGTGCAGGTGCGCCTCGATCGTCGCCAGGTGCTCCTGGGGGCTGCCGGCTTCGCGGGCCAGTGCCAGCACGCGGGTCTGCTCATTCAGCAGGCCCGCGCGATCGAGCTGGTACAGCGCCGGGAACAGCTTGCGCAACGCCAGGTCGCCCAGGGCGCCGAACAGGGCAAAGGTGCAGGGTTCAACGGTGATCGAAGCCATGATGTTGGTTCTTTTATCAAGTTGACGTAGAAATACCGGTTTCAATCGCAGTTTTCAAGGACTAATGTAGTAAAACTAACAACATATTGCCGTGTATACAGAATCAAGTGGTGCGCCAACCGTGCCATCAGTACGATAGGCCACCGCGTAAAAAGCCGTCTGCCCGTGGCAGCCGGCGGCCTCCCCGACCCAAGGACATACCCCCATGGACCGCGTGCGAAACCTCCTGGAGCAGATCCAGGGCCGCCTCGACGAGCTGAACAAGGCTGAGCGCAAAGTCGCCGAAGTCATCCTGGCCAACCCGCAGCAAGCCACGCGCTTCAGCATCGCGGCGCTGGCCCAGGCAGCCAAGGTCAGCGAACCCACCGTCAACCGCTTCTGCCGTTCGTTCGGCGTCAGCGGCTACCCCGAGCTCAAGCTGCAACTGGCGCAGAGCCTGGCCAGCGGCGCCGCCTATGTCAGCCGTGCGGTAGAAGCCGACGACGACCCTGCATCCTATACCCAGAAGATCTTCGGCAGCGCCATCGCCTCGCTCGACAGTGCCTGCCAGCAGCTCGACCCGCAACTGGTCAGCCGCGCCGTCGACATGCTGATCCAGGCGCGCCAGATCCACTTCTTCGGCCTGGGCGCCTCGGCCCCGGTGGCACTGGACGCACAGCACAAGTTCTTCCGCTTCAACCTCGCCGTGTCGGCGCATGCCGACGTGCTGATGCAGCGCATGCTGGCCTCGGTGGCCCATACCGGCGAGCTGTTCGTGATCATCTCCTACACCGGGCGCACACGCGAACTGGTCGAAGTGGCGCGCCTGGCGCGGGAAAACGGCGCTTCGGTGCTCGGCCTCACCGCTGCCGACTCGCCACTGGCCAAGGCCAGCAGCCTGAGCCTGAACATCCCGCTGCCTGAAGACACCGACATCTACATGCCGATGACCTCGCGCATCATCCAGCTGACCGTGCTCGACGTGCTGGCCACCGGCATGACCCTGCGCCGTGGCGTGGACTTCCAGCCGCACCTGCGCAAGATCAAGGAAAGCCTCAACGCCAGCCGCTACCCGATCGACGACGAACTCAATTGAGCGAATGCGCCTGCAACTGCAGGTGCGCCCGCTCCCCCGGCGCCAGGCTGAGGCTGTCGCTGCTGCCACTGGCGGCCTCGACGCAGATGAAGCCCTGGGTCTCGCTGCCGCTCACGCCCATCAGCGGCCGGCTGCCCGGATGCCACACCACGGTGTCGTCGCTGTCGCCGGTATCGATGCACAGCTGACGCTGCCAGGCCGGGTCGTTGACCTGCAGGGTCGCAGCATTCTGGAACACCCGCTGACAGCCGCCCTGCACTTTCAAGGCGCCCTTCTGCTGGCATGCCTGACGCCTCAGATGATCGTACCCCCTCGCATTCTCTAGCCCAGATAGCGCTATCTCGGAAACGTCACTAATACGCCAGTAGGCCAGCAGAGCATGACTCAACTGGCACGGCAGGCTGTCCTGGTGCTCGGTGCTCAGTTGCAACTGCATGCGCTGGCCCAGGTTGGCCACCAGGTCGACCTGCCAGTCGCACAGTTGCAGGCGCCACGTGAGGGTCACACCCTCGTCGCTTTCGCTGCTGTCGATCAGTTTCCAGTCGAGCAGGCGCGCCCAGCCGTGGGCCGGCCACATGTCTTCACTGGGGTGACGGCCGTACCAGGGCCAGCACACCGGCACACCGCCACGAATGGCGCCGACCTGCGGCCACTGCGCCGCGCACCACAGCCACGGGCGTTCGCCACGGGGTTGGAAGTGCAGCAGTTGCGCGCCCTGGCGACTGAACACCGCCTGGCACTGGGGGTGATCGATGATCAGCACGTCGCGCTGCTGGTAACGCTCCCACTCGAAGGTCGGTCGCGGCCGCTGCGAGGTGAAGAAGCGTTGAAGCGGGTGCTCGGACATGTTTCGGGACTCTTGTTGTTAGGGGGGCCTGTTCGCCGGCAACGCCGGCTCCTACAGAAGTCGACCTTGCCGGCGAAACGCCGAATTGGCGTAAATTTACAACATATCCCCTCAGAACGACGACTGAATCTTCAGCCCGGCGACGACCGCGTTGTCCACCTCGCTCACCCCGCCCGGGTGACGGATGTACTGAAGGTTGGGGCGCACGGTCAGCCAGTTGGTCACGTGCACGCCGTAGTACAGCTCGGCGTTGTACTCGGTACGCTGGATCGGCACGAAGCCCATGTCGTTGTAGTCATCGATACCGCTGACCCCATTGAGCTGCTGCGCACGCTTCTTCACGTCATCGTTGACATGAATGCGCGCCACGCCGAAGCCGATGTCGTCCTTGGGCCGCGAATCGAAGGCGCCCTTGTACACCATGCCCACCTGCTGGTAGTTGTCGACCACGTTGGTGGCCTTGTCGTGCACGGTAAAGTTGGCGAACAGGCTCAGGCCGCGATTGGCATCGCCGTTGTGCGCAGTAACCTGCTGCTGCGCCACCACCCACCAGCCATGCTTGCTCGAATGCGACTTGGGGTCTGCGCCAGTCAGGCCCTGGGGTTGGCCATTGACGTCCTCGTAGATGTCATCGGCCTTGGCAGTGCTGTAGTAGTAACCCAGGCGGTACTCGCCGGGCAGGCCGTTGACCCTGGGGGCCCACACCAGCTCCACCGGCAGGATCATGCCCTTGGTGCCGCTGCCGCTGAGCTTGAAGCCATTGCCCGTCTCAAGGTTCGAAGGGTTCTGCTCGAACACCCCGACCTGGGCGAAGAACTCCGGCGTGAGGTTGTATTTGGCGCGCAACGCCCACTGGCTGACCGGCCAGTTGTACCAGATGCTGCCCACCCAGTTGCCCACCTGCGAGCCGCAGAAAGCCAGGTTCTGGAAATCGCAGGGGAAGCTGTTGAACTCCTCGCCCGGGCCGAAGCGCCCCGCCTTGAGGTCGAGCTTGCCGTCGAAGTAGGTCTGCTTGACCCACATCTGGGTCAGGCGCCAGGTCTGCCCGCGGCCCCACACCTCCTGCACCGAGCTGAACTGCCCGGCCCGAGGGTCGCTGATGCGGTCGTTGGACAGGTTGCGCCCGCTGCGCTCGGTGATCGCCAGCTTGAACTCGGCGTCGTGCCAACCCAGGATCTTCTCCAGGTCCATCTTCACGCCCAGGGCGAACTGGTCGCTGTAGCGCGCCGTCTTGTCGTTGTTGTAGCCACCCTTCAGGTTGCCGGCAACCTCGCCCACGTAATCCAGCGAAAAATCGTAGCCCTTGTCCAGCAACTCGGTGCGTGTGCCGCCCCAGTCGCCGCTCATCCACTTCGACTCCGGGTCGAAGGCGCCGGCAGCGTGCGCCCCGCAACTGACCCCGAAGGCCGCCAGCAGGGTCATGCAGCCCCGCGGCAAAACACGTTTGAAATGATCCATCCCCTGTGTCCTCGTCTTATTGTTTTCGATGGTGTCCATGCTTTACAACGAATTCAGCGGCCCCTGAATTGGGCAATGTTGTCGGTGCCGACCGTATCGAGCGGTGCACGCCCGCGCCCCAGCCGTTCGCCCGTTTCTGCATCGAACAGCAGCACCCGCGCAGGATCGAACTGCAAGCTCAGGCTTTCGCCGACCTGCGGCGCGAACTCCGGTGCCAGTCGGCAGCACACCTTGGTCTGGTTGAGGGTCACGAACACCAGGGTGTCCGGCCCGGTCGGCTCGGTGACCTGCACCTGGGCGCGAATGCTCGGCAGGCCATTGCCTTCGACCCCCGCCAGGCTGATCTGCTCCGGGCGAATGCCCAGGATCACCTCGCGCGCCTCCAGCCCCGCCTCGCCGATGCCCAGCGGCAGTTCGCAGCGCCCCTGGCCGCTGTCGAGCAGGGCCAGCAGGCGACCCTCCTGGCGTTGCAGGCGCAAGGGTATGAAGTTCATCGGCGGCGAGCCGATGAAACTCGCCACGAACAGGTTGGCCGGGTCGTTGTAGATCTGCTGCGGGGTGCCGAACTGCTGGATCAGCCCATCCTTCATCACCGCCACCTTGTCGCCCAGGGTCATGGCCTCGATCTGGTCGTGGGTCACGTACACCGTGGTGGTCTTCAGGCGCTGGTGCATCAGCTTGATCTCGGTGCGCATCTCCACCCGCAGCTTGGCGTCGAGGTTGGACAGCGGCTCGTCGAACAGGTAGATCCTGGGCCGACGTGCCAGCGCCCGGCCCATGGCCACGCGCTGCTGCTGCCCACCGGACAGCTGGCCGGGCTTGCGCCCCAGCAGGTGCTCGATCTGCAGCAGCTTGGCCACCCGCGCCACCTCCTCGTCGATGGCCGCCGGGGTCATCTTGCGAATCTTCAGGCCGAAGGCGATGTTGTCGCGCACGTTCATGGTCGGGTACAGCGCATACGACTGGAACACCATGGCGATGTCGCGATCCTTGGGGCTCATGCCACTGATGTCGGCGTCGTCCACCAGAATCGCCCCGCCGCTGATCTGCTCCAGCCCCGCGATGCAGTTCATGAGGGTGGATTTGCCGCAGCCCGAAGGGCCCACCAGGATCAGGAACTCGCCCGAGCCGATCTTCAGTTCGATGTTCTTCAGCGTGTCCGGCAGGCCGCTGCCGTAGGTCTTGTTGACGTTGCGCAATTCAAGCGTTGCCATGTTCTACCCCTTGACCGCGCCGGCGGTGAGCCCACGCAGGAAATACTTGCCAGCCAGCACATAGACCAACAGGGTCGGTAACCCGGCGATCATCGCCGCCGCCATGTCGACGTTGTATTCCTTGGCCCCGGTGCTGGTGTTGACCAGGTTGTTGAGGGCCACGGTGATCGGTTGCGCGTCGCCACTGGCGAACACCACGCCGAACAGAAAGTCGTTCCAGATCTGGGTGAACTGCCAGATCAGGCACACCATGATGATCGGGATCGACATGGGCAGCAGGATGCGCCCGAAGATGGTGAAGAACCCCGCGCCATCCAGCCGCGCCGCCTGCACCAGGGCCTGGGGCACGCTGGTGTAGTAGTTGCGGAAAAACAGCGTGGTGAAGGCCAGGCCGTACACGATGTGCACCAGCACCAGGCCGGTGGTGGTACTGGCCAGGCCCAGCTTGCCGAGGGTGAACGAGGCCGGCAGCAGCACCGTCTGGAACGGCAGGAAGCAGCCGAACAGCAGCAGCCCGAAGAACAGCTGCGAGCCACGGAAGCGCCACATCGACAGCACGTAGCCGTTGAGCGCCCCCACCAGGGTGGAGATCAGCACCGCCGGCACGGTGATCTTCACCGAGTTCCAGAAATAACCGCCCACCGCGTCCCAGGCCTTCACCCAGCCGATGCCGGTGATCACCTCGGGCCAGCTCAGCAGGTTGCCGGTGCGGATGTCGTCGGGGCTCTTGAAGCTGGTCAGCAGCATCACGATCAGCGGCACCAGGTACACCAGGCAGGCCGCGATCAGGGTGGCGTAGACCGCCAGGCGGCTCAGGCTCGGTCGACGAGCAGCGAGTGAATTACTCATGGCGCTTGCTCCTGAGTTCCGAGTACAGGTACGGCACCAGGATCGCCAGGATCGCCCCCAGCATCAGGATCGCGCTGGCCGAGCCCATGCCCATCTGGCCGCGACTGAAGGTGAACGAATACATGAACATCGCCGGCAGGTCCGAAGCGTAGCCCGGGCCACCGGCGGTCATTGCCGCCACCAGGTCGAAGCTCTTGATCGCGATGTGCGCCAGGATCATCAATGCACTGAAGAACACCGGGCGCAGGCTGGGCAGCACGATGCGCAGGTAGATGGTCGGCAGGCTCGCGCCATCGACCTGGGCTGCGCGGATGATCGACGGGTCTACCCCGCGCAGCCCGGCCAGAAACAGCGCCATGACGAACCCCGAGGCCTGCCACACGGCAGCAATCACCAGGCAGTACACCACGCGGTCGGGGTCGACCAGCCAGTCCAGGCGAAAGCCTTCCCAGCCCCAGTCGCGCAGCATCTTGTCCAGGCCAAGACCGGGGTTGAGCAGCCATTTCCAGGCGGTGCCGGTGACGATCATCGACAGCGCCATGGGGTACAGGTAGACGGTGCGGATAAAGCCTTCGCGGCGGATACGCTGGTCGAGCAGCACCGCCAGCAGCACGCCGACCACCAGGCTGATGCCGATGAACATGCCGCCGAACAGCAGCAGGTTCTTGCTGGCGACCCACCAGCGGTCGTTGTCCATCAGGCGGGCGTACTGGGCCAGGCCCACCCACTTGTAGCTGGGCATGAAGCTTGAATTGGTGAATGACAGGACGAAGGTCCACAGGATGTAGCCGTAGAAGCCCACCAGCACGATCAGCATGCTCGGCGCCAGTACCAGTCGGGGCAGCCAGCGTTGCAATGCATCGAGGGGTGAGGCCTTGTTGAGGACGGCGATAGTGCTCATCGGAAGGTTCTCGGTTGGAAAGGCGGCGCGTTGCGCCGCATCGCGGGTCAAGCCCGCTCCCACAAAGTCATCGCAGTACCTGTGGGAGCGGGCTTGACCCGCGATGAGGCCCGAAAGATTCAGCGGATCATTTAGCCGACTTGATCGCCGAATCCAGCTGCTTGACCGCCTTGGCCGGGTCGGCCTTCGGGTCGTTGAGGAAGTTGGTCACCACATCGAAGATGGCGCCCTGCACCGCCAGGCTGGTGGCCATGTTGTGCGCCATGCTCGGTTGCAGGCCATCGCCCTGCTCGGCCGCCTTGAAGTCCGCGGCGGACTTTTGCGTGCAGGCATCGAACGGGCCCATGTCCATGTCCTGGCGTACCGGCAGCGACCCCTTGTTCTGGTTGAACACGGTCTGGAACGCCGGCTCCAGCGCCACCTTGGCCAGGTCGTTCTGGGCCTTGATGTCGTTCTCGTCCTTGAGCCTGAACATCACCAGCGAGTCGATGTTGTAGGCAAAGCTGCCCTGGGTACCGGGGAACGCTACGCACTCGTAGTCCTTGCCGGCGATCTTGCCCGCAGCGGTCCATTCGCTCTTGGCCCAGTCGCCCATGATCTGCATGCCGGCCTTGCCGTTGATGACCTCGGCGGCCGCGACGTTCCAGTCACGCCCGGCACGGTTGGGGTCCATGTAGGTGCCCAGGCGCTGCAAGGTGCTGAACGCCTCGATCATCTGCGCACCGGTCAGGGTCTTTTCATCCAGCTCGACAAAGGCTGCGTGGTAGCCCTTGGGCCCGAGAATGCTCAGCACCACGTCCTCGAACACGGTGCTGTCCTGCCACGGCTGGCCGCCGTGGGCCAGGGGCACGAAGCCGGCAGCCTTGAGCTTGTCGGCGGCGGCAAACAGTTCGTCCAGGGTGGTCGGCACCTTGGCCCCGGCCTTGGCGAACACCTGCGGGTTGATCCACAGCCAGTTGACCCGGTGGATGTTCACCGGCACGGCCACGTAATGACCGTCGTACTTCATGATGTCGGCAACCTTTCTGGGCAGCAGCGCGTCCCAGTCGTTGGCCTTGGCCACATCGTCCAGGTTGGTCAGCAGGCCCAGCGCGCCCCAGTCCTGGATGTCCGGGCCCTTGACCTGGGCAGCGGCTGGCGGGTTGCCGGCCACCGCGCGGCTCTTGAGCACGGTCATGGCGGCCGCGCCGCCGCCCCCGGCCACGGCGTTGTCCTTCCACACAAAGCCGTCCTGTTCGATCTGCTTGCGCAGCGTGTCCACGGCCGCCTTCTCGCCACCGGACGTCCACCAGTGGGTCACCTCGACCGTGCCGGGTTCGGCAGCCAGGGCGCTCAATGGCAACAGGGAAGCAAGGGAAACAACGGCGGCGAGGCGATTGATCGCATTCATCAAGGGAAACCTTTCTTGTTGTTATGCCGGTGCAAGTCATGCTGCTTGCGCGTGAATCGAAGTCTAGCCACCCCCTGGGGCGGCAGAAGTAACGAAGGGATGCGCGAATGTCACCGACCTGTGACATTCACCCGCTGGCCCGCACTGCGCGGCAGGCTCAGGGTGACCCGCAGGCCGCCTTCGCGCAGGTTGCGCAGGCTCACCTCGCCGCCGTGGCTGTGGGCGATGTTGCGCGCGATGCCCAGCCCCAGCCCGTAGCCCTGCTGCTGGCCGGCCAGGCGCACATGTGGCTCGAACACCTGTTCCTGGCGCTGCTCCGGCACGCCGGGGCCCTCGTCGTCCACCTGCAGCACGAAGCCGGTGGCACTGTCGATGATGCGCAGGTGCGCACGCTCGCCGTACTTGAGCGCGTTGTCGATCAGGTTGCCGATGCAGCGCTTGAGCGCCAGCGGCTTGCCCGGATACGCCGCCAGCGCCCTGCCCTGCACTGTGACGCGCGCACTGGCCAGGTAGGGTTCCACCAGGCAGTCGAGCACCTGGTTGAGGTCGATGGGTTCGATGTTCTCGTGGATGTCGGTGTCCTTCACGCACTGCAGGGCGCCCTTGACCAGCAGCTCCAGCTCGTCCAGGTCACGGCCGAACTTGTGTTGCAGCTGTTCATCCTCCAGCAGCTCGACGCGCAGGCGCAGGCGCGTGATCGGCGTGCGCAGGTCGTGGGAGATCGCGCTGAACAGTTGGCTGCGCTCGGTCAGGTAGCGGCTGATGCGTTCGCGCATGGCATTGAAGGCGCGCCCCACCTCCACCACTTCGCTGCCGCCGCCCTCTACCTCCGGCGGCGCGTCGGCGCCCAGCGACAGCTCCCGCGCCGCGCGTGCCAGGCGCTTGAGCGGACGGGTCTGCCAATGCACCAGCAGGCCGATGAACAGCAGCAGAAAGAAACTGGTCAGTGCGATGAACCCCACCTGCTGGCGCGGCAGGCCCTCGGCCTCGAGACTGGTGTAGGGCTCGGGCAGCAGCGAGGCGATGTACAGCCATTCGCCCTCGCCCAGGCGGATCTGGGTCACCAGCACCGGCGGGTTGACCGGCTCCAGGGTCAGCGAGTAGTGCGCCCAGGAGCGCGGCAGTTCATCGAGCTTGAGCCCGCTGTTGAACAGACGCAGTTGCTCGGGGCCGACGAACTCCACCGAGATTTCCATCTGCTCGCCCAGGCGCTCGTGCAGTACCTGCTCGAACGCCTCGATCACCGCCTGCTTGCGCGGGGTCACCGGCAGCACCTGCATGTCCAGCGGCCGTTCATTGAGCGACACCACGAAGCGCGTGCCCCCCATGCTGCGCAGCTGGTCCAGCACCAGCGGCCGGTAGGCCAGCGGCAGCGAACGAAAGTAACTGACGCTGGCGGTCATCGAATGCGCCAGGCTGCGCGCGCTGGCCAGCAGCCCTTCGAGCTGGCTGGCGCGCAACTGCGACACCCAGATCACGCTGGACAACCCCTGGGCCGCCGTCACCACCAGCAGGGTCAGCAGCAGCATGCGCCCCAGCAGTGAGCGTGGCAGCGGCAGGCGCCAGCGCCGCTCAGTGCGCGGGCGCAACACTGGCCGCCAGCAGGTAGCCGCTGCCGCGTACGGTGCGGATCAGTCGCGGAGGTTTTTCGGTATCGCGCAGACGCTGGCGCAGGCGGCTGACCGCCATGTCGACGATACGGTCCAGCGGCATCGGCTCGCGACCACGGGTGGCATTGCCGATGGTGTCGCGGTCGAGGATCTGTTGCGGGTGGTCGAGGAACAGCTTGAGCAGGGCGAAATCGGCGCCAGACAGGATCACCTCTTCGCCGTCGCGGTGGAACAGGCGGTGGCTGACCGTATCCAGGCGCCACTCGTCGAAGGTCAGCACGTCACCGCCGGGGCGTTCATGCATGAAGCCGGCGCGGCGCAGCAGGGCCTTGATGCGGGCTTGCAGCTCGCGGGGGCTGAAGGGTTTGCCCAGGTAATCGTCGGCGCCCAGTTCCAGGCCGATGACGCGATCGGTTTCGTCGGAACTGGCGGTGAGCATGATGATCGGCACACGGGCCTGACGCGGGTGCTGTCGCACCCAGCGGCACAGGCTGAAACCGTCTTCGTCGGGCAGCATCACGTCGAGGATCACCAGGTCGGCGCCGTGTGTGTCCAGGGCCTGGCGAAAACCCTGGCCATCGGCCTGGGCCTGCACCTGGAAGCCGCATTTGCTCAGGTAGGCCTGCAGCAGTTCACGGATGTCCTGGTCGTCATCGACCAGCAGAATCGACTTGGTCACGGTTGTTGTCCTTGTCAGTGCATTCCTTGGCGGCCCCATCGCGGGTCAAGCCCGCTCCCACAGGTACGGCATCGAACCTGGTGGGAGCGGGCTTGACCCGCGACAGGGACCGGCCAGTCACTCCAACTCAGGCGTGCTGGGCCAGTGCCTGCTGCAACGCCACTCCCGCCCCTTCCAACCCGGAATACTCCGCCGTCACCAGCCACACCGGCACCCCTTCAAGGTAGGCGCTCATGCAGCCCTTGTCGGCAAAACTCGCGGCAAAGCCGCTGCGCAGGAACAGCTCGGCAAAGCGCGGAATCACCCCGCCCACGATGAACACCCCGCCACGCCCGCCCAGGGTCAGCACATTGTTGCCGGCCACCCGCCCCAGAAAGCGGCAGAACTGCTCGATCACCTCCAGCGCCACCGGGTCGCCGTGCAACGCCGCATCGGTGATCTGGGCCGGCGTGCCCAGCGTGGGGGCATGCCCGTCCAGTGCACAGATGGCGTGGTACAGGCGCAGCAGCCCGCCGCCACTGAGCACGGTTTCGGCGCTGACGTGGCCGGTGTCCAGCGCGATCGCCTGGCGAATCGCCGCCTCGCGCGCACTGCCCACCGGCAGGTCGACATGCCCGCCCTCACCCGGCAGCGCCAGCCAGCGCTGCTCGCCAAGGCCAAGCAAGGTCCCGACACCCAGGCCGGTACCCGGCCCGATCACCACCGCCGGACGGGTGGTGTCCGGGGTGCCGGCGCACACATTGCGTACTTCATCCGGCTGCAGGCGGGTCATGCCCAGCGCCATGGCGGTGAAGTCGTTGATCAGCAGCAGGTGCTCGACCTGCAGGTTGGCGCAAAATGCCTTGCGGCTCAGGCGCCAATGGCTGTTGGTAAAACGAAATTCATCGCCGCTGACCGGCCCGGCCACCGCCAGGCACACCGCCGCCACCTCGCCCTTGGCCAGGCCCTGCGCGGCCAGGTACACGCCGATGGCCTGCTCGGGGCTGGTGTAGTCAGCCGTGGGGAACACCTGCACCGCGTGCAGCGCGTTGTCGCGCCACAACGCGAAGCGGGCATTGGTGCCGCCTATGTCACCGACCAGTGCGACCTTCATTTGAAGTTCTCCAGGGCCGAGGTGAAGGCGCTGGCGCCCTGCTCGGCCGAGCTCAGCGCCACGCGCAGGAAGCCGAACAGCTCGCGCCCGCAGCCCAGGTCATTGCCCAGCGGCGCTGCCGGCAGCTCGCGAGCGGCCAGTTCGGCCGACTCGACGCGCACCTGCAAGGTGCCGGCCACGCCGTCCACGCGCACGATGTCGCCATCGCGCACCCGCGCCAGCGGGCCGCCATCGAACGCTTCCGGGCACACATGAATGGCCGCCGGAATCTTGCCCGAAGCCCCCGACATGCGCCCGTCGGTCACCAACGCGACCTTGAAGCCGCGGTCCTGCAGCACACCCAGGAACGGGGTCATCTTGTGCAGTTCGGGCATGCCGTTGCAGCGCGGGCCCTGGAAGCGCACCACGGCGACGAAATCGCGCTCCAGCTCGCCGGCCTTGAACGCATCGGCCAGTTCCTGCTGATCGTGGAACACCCGCGCCGGGGCTTCGACCACCTGGTGCTCGGCCGCCACCGCAGACACCTTCATCACCCCACGGCCAAGGTTGCCTTGCATCACCCGCAGGCCGCCCTCGGCGGAGAACGGGTTGGCCACCGGGCGCAGGATGCTTTCGTCAAGGCTGGCCTCGGGGCCTTCGCGCCATACCAGCCTGCCGTTGTCCAGGAACGGCTCCTGGGTATAACGGCGCAGGCCGGGGCCGGCCACGGTGTTCACGTCTTCGTGCAGCAACCCGGCATCGAGCAGCTCGCGGATCAGGAAGGCCATGCCGCCCGCCGCCTGGAAGTGGTTGATGTCGGCCTTGCCGTTGGGGTACACGTGCGACAGCGTTGGCACCACCTCGGACAGGTCGGCCATGTCCTGCCAGGTCAGCTGGATGCCGGCCGCCTGGGCAATCGCCGGCATGTGCAGGGTATGGTTGGTGGAGCCGCCGGTGGCGTGCAGCGCGACGATGGAGTTGACCAGCGACTTCTCGTCGACGATCTCGCCCAGCGGCATGAAGTTGCCACTGGCCCTGGTCAGGCGCGTGACCTGCTGCGCGGCCTCGACGGTGAGCGCATCGCGCAGCGGCGTGTACGGGTTGACGAACGAGGCGCCGGGCAGGTGCAGGCCCATCACTTCCATCAGCAACTGGTTGGTATTGGCCGTGCCGTAGAAGGTGCAGGTGCCGGGGCTGTGGTAGGACTTCATTTCCGACTCCAGCAGCTCTTCGCGACTGGCCTTGCCCTCGGCGTAGCGCTGGCGCACGTCGGCCTTTTCCTTGTTGGAGATACCCGAGGGCATCGGCCCGCCCGGCACGAACAGCTGGGGCAGATGGCCAAAGCGCAGCGCCCCCATCAACAGGCCCGGCACGATCTTGTCACAGATACCCAGCAGCAGCGCCGCGTCGAACATGTTGTGCGACAGCGCAATCGCGGTGGACATGGCGATCACTTCACGGCTGGCGATGCCCAGCTCCATGCCCGGTTCACCCTGGGTGACGCCGTCGCACATGGCCGGCACCCCGCCGGCAAACTGGCCCACCGAGCCGATTTCGCGCAGCGCCTGCTTGATCTGCTGGGGGAAGTGCTCGTAGGGCTGGTGCGCCGAGAGCATGTCGTTGTAGGCCGAGACGATGGCGACGTTGGCCGCGTTCATCATGCGCAGGCTGTGCTTGTCGTCGCTGCCGCAGCCGGCCACGCCATGGGCGAAGTTGGCGCATTGCAGCTTGGCGCGCATCGGGCCGTCGCTGGCCGCCCCGCGAATCAACTGAAGGTAGCGCTCGCGGGTAGGACGGCTACGGGCGATCAGCCGTTCGGTGACCTCAAGAATGCGCGGATGCATGTACTGGACTCCAGGCTAAGGGGCAGCAACCTCTGCGGCGGTTTCCCTTACAAACGATTGCGACCTAGGCTCAAGGCAGGGGCGCGAATGTCGGTGGGTAACGGCTTGGCCGGTCACTCGTTGTAGATTGAACAAAATACTGCCAGCAAAAAGGCTTGTTTTCTATTTTTTTACGAATAATCTTGTAATTCCAACAACAAAATCAGATTCAGGCTCTTTCCGGGGCTCAGACAGTCTGCCAGAGGTAGCTCCATGACATTACGTATCGCAATCAATGGTTTTGGCCGCATCGGCCGCAACATTCTTCGCGCACTGTATACCCAAGGCTACCGTCAGGACCTGCAGGTCGTCGCCATCAACGACCTGGGCGACAGCTCGATCAATGCGCACCTGCTCAAGTACGACAGCGTGCACGGGGCATTCGATGCACAGGTTCACAGCGATGGCGAGAGCATCACGGTCAACGGCGACCGAATTGCCGTCAGCGCGATTCGCAACCCCGCCGAGCTGCCGTGGCAGGCGCTGGGTGTGGACGTGGTGTTCGAATGCACGGGCCTGTTCACCGAGCGCACCCGGGCCGCGGCCCATCTTACTGCCGGGGCACGCAAAGTCATCATCTCGGCCCCTGGCAAGGGCGTGGACGCAACAGTTGTGTACGGGGTCAACCACGACATCCTGCGCCCCTCGCACCAGATCATCTCCAGTGCTTCGTGCACCACCAACTGCCTGGCGCCGGTGGCGCAGGTACTGCACCGCGAACTGGGCATCGAACAGGGCCTGATGACCACCATCCATGCCTACACCAACGACCAGAGCCTGACCGACGTGTACCACAGCGACCCGTACCGGGCGCGGGCGGCCACCCAGTCGATGATCCCGAGCAAGACCGGCGCAGCCGAGGCCGTGGGCCTGGTGTTGCCGGAACTGGCCGGCAAGCTGACCGGCATGGCGGTGCGGGTGCCGGTGATCAACGTGTCGCTGGTGGACCTGACCCTGAACGTGACGCGCGAGGCCAGCGTGGAAGAGGTCAATGCGCTGATGAAAGAGGCCAGCCAGCACTCGAAGATCCTCGGTTACAACACCCTGCCGCTGGTGTCGTGCGACTTCAACCACAACCCGCTTTCGTCGATCTTCGACGCCAATCACACCAAGGTTGCCGGCAAGATGCTCAAGGTGATGGCCTGGTACGACAACGAATGGGGCTTTTCCAACCGCATGCTGGACAACTGCCTGGCGCTATGGGAGGCGCAATAGTCTCAACCCGCAAGCTTCAGGCGGCAGGCAAGCCGGGGGGTAAGCCTGCTTTTCCTCCTGCCGCCTGGCACTAAAAGCTTGCCGCTGCTTTTCCCCTTGACCAACAGCATTGATGATAAGCATTATCATTCGCTGAAATCCCGGTCAGGTATCGCTGTGAGTCAGTCCCACTTCAACGCCGTCTTCCTCGCCCAGCGGGTCACCCTGCTACGCACCCTGCAGCGCATGGTCGACAACCCCAGCACCGCCGAAGACCTGCTTCAGGAAACCTACCTGCGCGTCACCCGCGCCCTGGGCGAACGCCCCATCGAGCACCTCGAACCCTTCGTGTTCCAGACCGCCCGCAACCTCGCCCTGGACCACCTGCGCGCCCGCCGCGTGCAAGCCCGCACCCTGCTCGACGATGTGCCCGAGGCGGTGCTGCACAACGTGGCCGCCAGCCACGGCAGCGCCGAGGACGCCACCCACGCGGAGCAGTTGCTGCGCCGCCTGAGCACCTCGCTGGGCGAGCTCAGCGCCCGCCAGCAGCGCATCTTCATCCTCAGCCGATTGCACGGCGCCAGCTATCTGGAAATCGCCGAACAACTGAAGGTGTCCGCCAGCACGGTTCAGAAGGAACTGAAACTGATCATGGCCATCTGTGTAGGCGTAGCCGATCGTCTCAATCGCGATTGAGCCTGCTTGCCTCACATGCCGATACACTTGATCATTACCTGATACACAAGCATGCCAAGGACCCTCCGTGACCGACAGTGCCCCTGACCGCCCTGCGCCGCCAGACCCGGCTGCCTGCGACAGCGCCATGGACCAGGCGCTGGACTGGCTGATACGCCTGCAATGCGCCACGCCCGAAGACACCCGGGCCTTCGAGGCCTGGCTCGAGGCCGACCCGGCCAATGCCCCAGCCTACGTGCAGGCCGAAGCCCTGTGGCACGGCGACAGCGTGCGCGCCGCCGCGCTGCAGCTGCAGCAACGTCAGCGCCCCTCACGCCTGGCCCGCCTGCGCCCGCACTGGAAGCCGCTGGCCACCGCCGCGGTGCTGCTGGTGGGTGTGTTCACGGTCGGCAACCTGCCCATGCGCCTGCAGGCCGATCACCTGACCGTGGTCGGCGAGCGCCAGCGCCTGGAACTGCAGGACGGCTCCAAGGTACTGCTCAATACCAATTCGGCGTTCTCCAGCAACATCAACGACCGCCAGCGCATCGCTCGGCTGTACCAGGGCGAAGCCTACTTCCAGGTCCCCGGCGGGCAGCAGCCCTTCGAGCTTCGCGCCGGGCCGTTGCGCGCCAGCGTGCGCGACACCGATTTCGCCGTGCGCTACCTCGACGGCCAGGCACAGGTGCGCGTGCAGCGCGGCGACGTCGACCTGCTGGGCAACAGCGACCAGCGCATCCGCCTGTCGGCCGGCGACAGCATCAGCCTCGGCCCCAACGGTTTCAGCCAGCGCGAGCGCCTGGACGGGCAAAAGGACCTGGCCTGGATCGAAGGCCGGCTAGTGTTCGAGAACTGCCCCCTGAGCCAGGTGCTGGCCGAGCTGGGGCGCTATTACCCGGGCTGGATCATCAACACCAGCGAGCGCCTGCAGAACGTCGCCGTCACCGGCAACTACCGCCTCGACCAACCCCTCGAAGCGGTGCGATCGCTGGCCCACATCACCTCCGCACGCCTGCAGGAGTACCCGGCACTGGTGATTCTGAACTGAGTCGGAATCTTTTTTTACGCGATGCCCCGTGGTCACACGTCTCGTTATAGCCAATGCAACTGATTCTTATTTTTGAATCGGCCGCACCTATAACATTCGCGCGACAGGGAGCGCTTTCGATGTCCAGAGGTTTCACCCGCCGGTCTACCGTCTCCACCCGCACAGCGGGCCTGCAACGTTGCACGCTGTCGCTGCTGACCCTGGCCATGCTGGCCGGCGGCGTCTGCAGCCTGCCGGCGCTGGCCGCCGAGCCCGCCCAGGCAGCCAACCCGCGCATGGGTGACTACCGCTTCGCCATTGCCCAGCAGCCGCTGGTGTCGGCGCTCAACGCGTTTACCGCCGTCACCGGCTGGCAGGTGGGGTTGTCCGCCGAGCTGGCCGAAGGTGTCGCCTCGCCAGGCGTGCGCGGCTCGATGCCGCCCGAGCAGGCCCTGCGCCAGATGCTCGCCGGCACCCAGCTGAACTACCGCAAGCTCAGTGCCGGCAATGTGGTGATCGAGCGCGCCGCCTCCAATGCCATCACCCTGCAGCAGGTGACCGTCAGCGCCACCCGTACCGCGCAGGACGTGAACCAGGTGCCAAGCACGGTGAGCGTGCAGACCCGCGAGCAGCTGGACCGCAGCAACGTCAACACCATCAAGGACCTGGTGCGCTACGAGCCAGGCGTCTCGGTCAGCGGCGTCGGCCAGCGCAGCGGCCTCAACGGCTACAACATCCGCGGCATCGATGGCGAGCGCGTACTGACCCAGATCGATGGCGTGTCGATCCCCGACAGCTACTTCTACGGCCCCTACGCCCAGACCCAGCGCAACTACGTCGACCCCGAGATCGTCAAGCGCGTGGAGATCCTGCGCGGCCCGGCCTCGGTGCTGTACGGCAGCAACGCCATCGGCGGCGCGGTCAGTTACTTCACCCTCGACCCGGACGACATCATCAAGCCGGGCAAGGACGTGGGTGCACGCCTCAAGGCCGGCTACAGCTCGGCCGACGAGAGCTGGCTGACCTCGGCCACCGTGGCCGGGCGCGAGGGCGATTTCGACGGCCTGCTGCACCTGAGCCAGCGCAACGGCCACGAGACCGAGTCATACGGCAGCCACAGCGGCGATGGCCTGGCGCGCACCGAGGCCAACCCGCAGGATGCGCGCACCACCAACGTGCTGGCCAAGCTGGGCTGGAACTACGCCGACGACGCGCGGCTGGGCCTGACCTACGAGCGCTACAAGGATGATCGCGATACCAACCAACTGAGCGCCGTTGGCGGGCCATTCATTCCAGGTTTTCCCGCGATGAATTCCTATCGCGCACGCAGCGGCAACGACACCGTCAGCCGCGAGCGTTTCGGCCTCAACCATGAGCTTGCCCTGGACAGCCTGCTGGCCGACAACATGAAGTGGAGCCTGAACTATCAGGTCGGCAAGACCGATCAGCGCACTGACGAGCTGTATGTGGCCGGTGGGCGCGAAGTGGCGCGCGATCGCAAGACACTCTACCAGGACCGCCAATGGATACTCGACGCCCAGTTCGACAAGGCCTTCACCCTGGGCAGCACCGAGCACCTGCTGACCTACGGCACCACACTCAAGCAGCAGAAGGTCACCGGGTCGCGCAGCGGCACCGCCACCTGCCTGAATGCCGGGGGCACTTGCGGCGCCATCGGCGATGCCAGCCCGCGCGACGCCCAGGTCAAGGTCAGCGACTTCCCGGACCCGACCATCAATACCTACAGCCTGTTCGCGCAGGACGAGATCCGCTGGAACGACTGGACCTTCCTGCCGGGTGCGCGCTATGACTACACCCAGCTCAAGCCGCACCTGACCGACGAGTTCCTGGCCACCCTGCCTACCGGGCCGACCACCACCGTCAACGACAAGCAGAAGAACTGGCACCGCGTGTCGCCCAAGTTCGGCGTGACCTATGCCTTCAACGACAACTACACCTGGTACGGCCAGTACGCCGAGGGCTTCCGCACCCCGACGGCCAAGGCACTGTACGGGCGCTTCGAGAACCTGGCCGGCAACTACGTGGTCGAGCCCAACCCCGACCTGGAGCCGGAGAAGAGCAAGGGCTACGAGACCGGCCTGCGCGGCAACTTCGACGCGGGCAACTTCGCCGTCGCGGTGTTCTACAACAAGTACCGCGACTTCATCAACGAAGACGCCCTGGTCAACGGCAAGGACGCGATGGACTTCCGTGCCGAGAACATCAAGCACGCCACCATCAAGGGCGCCGAATTCAAGGGCCGCCTGAACCTGGACCACTTCGGTGCACCGCAGGGCCTGTACACCCAGGGCTCGGTGGCCTACACCTACGGGCGCAACAACGACACCGGCGAGCCGCTCAACAGCATCAACCCGCTGACCGGCGTGGTTGGCCTGGGCTACGAGCAGGAAAGTTACGGCGGCCTGCTGAGCTGGACACTGGTCAAGCGCAAGACCCGTGTCGACGACAACCAGTTCAAGGCGCCCGATGGTGCCAGCAGCCACTTCCGTACCCCCGGCTACGGCGTTCTGGACCTGAGCGGCTTCTACAAGGTGAGCAACGACGTGACGATCAACGCAGGCATCTACAACCTGGCCGACAAGAAATACTGGCAGTGGGATGACGTTCGTGCCTACGACGGTGTCGGCGAGGCATCGGTGACCCAGCCGGCCAACATGGACCGCCTGACCATGCCGGGGCGCAACTTCGCCATCAACCTGGTGTGGGATATCTAGACGCTACGCCGGCAAGGCCGGCTCCCACAGGGAGCTGGCCTGCCGGCGAATGGCCCGCAACCTTTTTTACTATTTCCACGCCCCTCATTCGTCTAGTTACTAACGTCTAGTCACCCGCTCACCATTTCCCAAGGATGCCCCATGACCGCAACCGCCGAACGCCCTGCCCTGCGCTCGCAGCGCCTCAACCAGCTCACCCATGCGCCGCACAGCGAGCTCGATGCGCTGGTCAAGTCCCATGCCCCCTTCGACACCCGCGAAAGCTTCGCCCGTTTCGTGGTCGCCCAGTACCTGTTCCAGTCCGAACTCCAGGCGCTGTACAACGACCCGCAACTGATCGCCATCGTGCCCGACCTGGCCGAGCGCTGCCGCGCCGAACAGGCCCGCCTCGACCTCGCCGACCTCGACACCGCAGTACCGGCCGCCTTCCCCGGCGCCGTGCATAACCCAAGCCTGGGCGCCGCCATGGGCTGGATATTCGTCTCCGAAGGCTCCAAACTCGGCGCCGCGTTCCTGATCAAGCGCGCCGTCGGCCTGGGCCTGTCGGACAGCTTCGGTGCCCGTCACCTGGGCGAGCCGGCCGGTGGTCGCGCCGAGGGCTGGAAGCAGTTCACCCGCATCCTCGACGGTCTGGAGCTCAGCGCCGAAGAAGAAGCGGCCGCTGAACAAGGCGCCGTGGCTGCGTTCGAACGTTTTACCGAGTTGCTCAAACACGCCTACGCCACCGCGCCCAAGGCCGAGCTGGCCTGATGCGTGCCGGGCCGGCCAGCCGCGTTGGCAGCCGGCCCTCACCTGTGCAGTCAATGGACCCCATGACCCGCCCATCCACCTCCAAGCTGTCCCGCGTGCTGTTCGGCCTGCTTGCCTATGTAAGCCTGGGCATCGGCCTGGTGGCCATCGTGATCCCCGGCCTGCCGACCACCGAGTTCATCCTGCTCGCGGCCTGGGCTGCCACGCGCAGCTCGCCGCGCCTGAGCGCCTGGCTGGAAAACCACCGGTTGTTCGGGCCGATCCTGCACAACTGGCGCAACGGCAAGGTGATTCAGCGCCGGGCCAAGGTCAGCGCCACGCTCAGCATGCTGCTGTGCGCCGGCCTGATGCTGGTGTTCATCGGCCTGCGCTGGCCGGTAGGGCTCGCCATCGGCGGCATGGCCCTGGGCAACCTGTGGATCTGGTCGCGCCCCGAGCGCGTGCCTGCCGCCCCGCATTTGACCAATCAGCCCTGATGGTCTGCAATGGCCCACCAACGGGAGGGCCAACCATGAGTCATGTTCTCAACAGCATCGTCAGCGCCCTGGGGTTAGCCCAGGATGCGCTTGAGCACCTGCACCTGCACACTGCAGGAGCCCTGCCATCGACCTTCGAAGTCACCGAACTGGCCAGTGCCAGCATTGCCGCCACGGGCCTGGCCATTGCCGACCTGCTCGCCGGCCAGACCGGCACGCGCCCCGGGGTGCAGGTGGACCGACGTCTGAGCTCCCTGTGGTTCGCCACCAGCATTCGCCCCCAGGGCTGGAGCCTGCCGCCGCTGTGGGACGCCGTGGCAGGCGATTACCCGACCCGCGATGGCTGGGTCCGCCTGCACACCAATGCCGCGCATCACCGCGCCGCTGCCGAACGGGTGCTGGGAGCGGTACACGACCGCGATCAGATGGCCCGGCGGGTTGCCGAGTGGGAGGCAGAGGCGCTGGAAACTGCCGTGGTGGCTGCGGGCGGATGTGCCGCGCAGATGCGCAGCTGGCAGCAATGGTCGGCGCACCCGCAGGGCATGGCGGTCAATGCCGAGCCGCTGATCGATCGCAAGGCTGGGCCGGCTGGCGTACTCAAGGGCTGGACCGGCACCGCGGCGCAGCCGCTCAAGGGGGTACGCGTGCTGGACCTGACGCGCATTCTTGCCGGGCCCGTTGCCAGCCGCCTGCTGGCGGGGTTCGGTGCCGATGTGCTGCGCATCGATCCGCCGGGCTGGGAGGAGCCCTCGGTGGTGGCCGAGGTGACCTTGGGCAAGCGCTGCGCGCGCCTGGACCTGCATGCTGCAGAGGACCGCGCCGTATTCGAAGGCCTGCTGGCAGGTGCCGATATCCTCCTGCACGGCTACCGCGCCGACGCGCTGGAGCGCCTCGGCTATGGCGCCGAACAACGGCGCAGGCTCAACCCCGGGCTGATCGATGTCAGCCTCAATGCCTATGGCTGGAGCGGCCCGTGGCAGCATCGTCGCGGCTTCGACAGCCTGGTGCAGATGAGCAGCGGGATCGCTCGCGAGGGCATGCGCTGGCGTCAGGGCGAGCGGCCGGTGCCGTTGCCGGTGCAGGCCCTGGACCATGCCACCGGCTACCTGATGGCGGCTGCCGCGATCCGTGCACTGGATGAGCGGCTGCGCAGCGGCTGTGGCGGCTCGGCGCGTCTGTCGCTGGCGCGCACGGCCAAGCTGCTGGTGGACCAGGGCACGGTGATCGAGGACTTGCCGTTGGCCGGCGAAACCGAGGCAGACCTGGCCCCGGCCGTGGAGCAGACGCCGTGGGGGCCGGCCAGGCGCCTGCAGGCGCCGTTGCAGGTGCAAGGCGCGCCGCTGGCATGGGCGCGGGGGGCTTGCGAGCTGGGGTCGGCCGAGCCTCGCTGGTGACCGCCAGAGGCTCTTCGCCGGCAAGGCCGGCTCCTACAGAAGGTCGCACCAACCTGTAGGAGCCGGCCTTGCCGGCGAACACCTCGACACCGCTCTAAAGCGTCAACCACCCCGCATACAACGCATACGCCGCCACCCCCGCCCCCACCAGCACCGCCGCGAAAATCAGTTTCTCCCACCCGGTGAACAGCGGCTGCCCCTGCTCGTGCTTGGCGCGGTAGAACAGGATCACCCCCGGCGCGTACAACAGCGCCGACAGCAGCAGGTACTTCAGCCCCCCGGCGTAAAGCAGCCAGATCGCATACACCAGCGCCACCCCGGCCACCAGCAGGTCCTTGCGCCGCGCCCCGGGGTGGCGCTCATAGGTTTCCCCGCGCAGGGCCAGCAGAAACGCATAGGCCGCCGACCACAGGTACGGCACCAGGATCATCGACGACGCCAGGTAGATCAGGCTGGTGTAGGTGCCCGCCGAGAACAGCGTGATCAGCAGGAACAGCTGGATCATGCAGTTGGTCATCCACAGCGCATTGACCGGCACATGGTTGGCATTCTCGCGGGTCAGAAACCGCGGCATGGTCTTGTCGCGGGCGGTGGCGAACAGGATCTCGGCACACAGCAACGCCCACGACAGCAGCGCCCCCAGCAGCGACACCGCCAGCCCCAGGCTGATCAGCAGCCCGCCCCAGGGCCCGACGATATGCTCCATCACCGAGGCCAGCGACGGGTTCTGCAAGCCGGCAAGCTCCGGCTGGGTCATCACCCCCAGCGACAGCACGTTGACCAGCACCAGCAGCGCCAGCACCCCGAGAAAGCCGATCACCGTGGCCTTGCCCACGTCCGAACGCCTTTCGGCACGGGCCGAATACACGCTGGCGCCCTCGATGCCGATGAACACGAACACGGTCACCAGCATCATGTTGCGCACCTGGTCCAGCACCCCGCCAAACTTGGGGTTGCTCAGCCCCCAGATGTCGCGGGTGAAGATATCGGCGCGAAACGCCACCGCCGCGATCACGATGAACATCACCAGCGGCACCACCTTGGCCACGGTGGTCACCAGGTTGATGAACGCCGCCTCCTTGATGCCGCGCAGTACCAGAAAGTGCACCGCCCACAGCAATAGCGAAGCGCAGGCGATGGCGATCGGCGTGTTGCCCTCCCCGAACACCGGAAAGTAGAAGCCCAGGGTGCTGAACAGCAGCACGAAGTAGCCCACGTTGCCCAGCCAGGCGCTGATCCAGTAACCCCAGGCCGACGAAAAGCCCATGTACTCGCCAAACCCGGCCTTGGCATAGGCATATACACCCGAATCGAGCTCGGGCTTGCAGTTGGCCAGGGTCTGGAACACGAACGCCAGCGCCAGCATGCCCACGGCGGTGATGCCCCAGCCGATCAGCACGGCGCCGACGTCGGCCCGCGCGGCCATGTTCTGCGGCAGCGAGAAGATACCGCCACCGATCATCGAGCCCACCACCAGCGCGACGAGCGCACCCAAGCGCAGTTTCTGTCCTGGTTCGGACATGCAGTTCCCCTTTTCGTCCCGCGTTGTCATGGTGCTGTTACACACTAGGCCTAAATATAAGCACAGCCCTGACGTTTATAGTGGATTGTCTTCAAAACTATAACCTTCATAACTAGTACGTCTATGCCGAGGCGAACTAAACAGTGAGTTTTGCGTACCCCATCTACTTCATCAAGCAAACAAGATCTTTTCTCGTCAAAAATTTGCTAAACCCGTAAAAGCGACTAGCTTCAAATCTCGCAGCCATTCAGAGCGAATGCTCTAGAAAAAGGCTGGAGGTGCCATTGCACAAGGCTTGCGGGGTGTCGGCGAGGCGCCGGCTGCAGCGCTTCAAGTCCTTCAACAACAATGGAATGTATCAATGAACTGACCTGAATCAGCTCTCGTCACGCTTGCTGGATTTATTCTGGCATCTCTCTTCTCCTGGAATGGAGTTATCCAATGTCAGACACTCCCGGAAAACTACGACTGGGTGCGTTAGTCGCACTTGTAGTGGGTTCCATGATCGGCGGCGGCATCTTCTCGCTGCCGCAGAACATGGCCGCCAGCGCCGATGTCGGCGCCGTGCTGATCGGCTGGGGCATCACCGCCATCGGCATGCTGACCCTGGCCTTCGTGTTCCAGACCCTGGCCAATCGCAAACCTGACCTGGACGGCGGCGTATACGCCTACGCCAAGGCCGGTTTTGGCGACTACATGGGCTTTTCGTCCGCCTGGGGCTACTGGATCAGTGCCTGGCTGGGCAACGTGGGCTACTTCGTACTGCTGTTCAGCACCCTGGGCTACTTCTTCCCGATCTTCGGCGAAGGCAACACCCCGGCGGCGATCATCGGTGCCTCGATCCTGCTGTGGGCAGTGCACTTTCTGGTGCTGCGCGGCATCAAGGAAGCGGCGTTCATCAACCTGGTCACCACCGTGGCCAAGGTCGTGCCACTGGCGCTGTTCATCCTGATTGCCCTGTTCGCGTTCAAGCTGGACATCTTCACCGCCGACATCTGGGGCACGATGAACCCGGACCTGGGCAGCGTGATGAACCAGGTGCGCAACATGATGCTGGTCACCGTGTGGGTGTTCATCGGCATCGAGGGCGCCAGCATCTTCTCGGCCCGCGCCGAAAAACGCTCCGACGTGGGCAAGGCCACCGTGATCGGCTTCATCACCGTGCTGTTGTTCCTGGTACTGGTGAACGTGCTGTCGCTGGGCATCATGACCCAACCGGAACTGGCCAAGCTGCAGAACCCGTCGATGGCCGCCGTGCTCGAGCATGTGGTCGGTCACTGGGGCGCGGTGCTGATCAGCGTCGGCCTGATCGTCTCGCTGCTGGGGGCCCTGCTGTCGTGGGTACTGCTGTGCGCCGAGATCATGTTCGCCGCAGCCAAGGACCACACCATGCCGGAGTTCCTGCGCCGCGAGAACGCCAACCACGTGCCGGCCAACGCCCTGTGGCTGACCAACGCCATGGTGCAGATCTTCCTAGTCATCACGCTGTTCTCGGCCAGTACCTACCTGTCGCTGATCTACCTCGCCACCTCGATGATCCTGGTGCCCTACCTGTGGTCGGCGGCCTATGCGTTCCTGCTGGCACTGCGCAGCGAAACCTATGAACAGGCCCTGGCCGAACGCAAGAAAGACCTGATCATCGGCGGTATCGCACTGCTCTATGCCATCTGGCTGCTGTACGCCGGTGGCGTCAAGTACCTGCTGCTCTCGGCCCTGCTGTATGCCCCTGGCGTGGTGCTGTTCGCCAAGGCCAAGCGCGAGGTGGGCCAACCGATCTTTACCAACGTGGAGAAGCTGATCTTCGCCGCCGTAGTCATTGGCGCCCTGGTGGCGGCCTATGGCCTGTACGACGGCTTCCTGACTCTGTAACCCCCCGTATTCGCAACTTGGAGGAAATGAACCATGTCCACGGAAAAAGCTAAGTACGGCGTACATTCCGAAGCCGGCAAACTGCGCAAAGTGATGGTTTGCTCCCCAGGCCTGGCTCACCAGCGCCTGACCCCGAACAACTGCGACGAACTGCTGTTCGACGACGTACTCTGGGTCGCCCAGGCCAAGCGCGACCACTTCGACTTCGTGACCAAGATGCGCGAGCGCGGCATCGAAGTGCTGGAAATGCACAACCTGCTGACCGACATCGTCGCGATGCCCGAAGCACTGGACTGGATTCTGGAGCGCAAGGTCACCGCCGACTCGGTGGGCCTGGGCCTGATCAACGAAGTGAAATCCTGGCTGCGCAGCCTGGAGCCGCGACACATCGCCGAGTACCTGATCGGCGGCGTCTCGGCCGATGACCTGCCCGACAGCTTCGGTGGCAAGACCATCCAGATGTTCCGCGACTTCCTGGGCCACTCCAGCTTCATCCTGCCGCCGCTGCCCAACACCCAGTTCACCCGCGACACCACCTGCTGGATCTACGGCGGCGTGACGCTGAACCCGATGTACTGGCCGGCGCGTCGCCAGGAGACCCTGCTGACCACCGCCATCTACAAGTTCCACCCGCAGTTCACCAATGCCGATTTCGAGATCTGGTACGGCGACCCGGACAAGGACCACGGCAACTCCACCCTCGAAGGCGGCGACGTGATGCCTATCGGCAACGGCGTGGTACTGATCGGCATGGGCGAACGCACGTCGCGTCAGGCCATCGGCCAACTGGCGCTGAACCTGTTCAAGAACAAGGCCGTGGAACGCGTGATCGTGGCCGGGCTGCCGAAGTCCCGCGCTGCGATGCACCTGGACACCGTGTTCAGCTTCTGCGACCGCGACCTGGTCACGATCTTCCCCGAAGTGGTGAACCAGATCGTCGCCTTCACCCTGCAACCCGACGAAAGCAAGCAGGGCGGCATCGACATCCGCCGCGAAGAAGCCAGCTTCCTCGATGTGGTGGCCAAGGCCCTCAAGCTGCCCAAGCTGCGCGTGGTTGAAACCGGTGGCAACAGCTTCGCCGCCGAACGCGAGCAGTGGGACGACGGCAACAACGTGGTGGCCGTGGAGCCGGGCGTGGTCATCGGCTACGACCGCAACACCTACACCAACACCCTGCTGCGCAAGGCCGGTGTCGAGGTCATCACCATCAGTGCCGGCGAACTGGGCCGCGGACGTGGGGGCGGCCACTGCATGACCTGCCCGATCGTGCGCGACCCAATCGACTACTAAAACGACCATCGTCCGGCCGCGCCCACAAGGCGCCGGCCGGGCCGATCAGCCCTTTGCGTTCTAAAAGAACAGGAGCAACATCATGGCGTTCAACATCCACAACCGCAGCCTGCTGAGCCTGGAACACCACACCCCGCGCGAGCTGCGCTACCTGCTGGACCTGTCCCGTGACCTCAAGCGTGCCAAATACACCGGCACCGAGCAGCAGCACCTCAAGGGCAACAACATTGCGCTGATTTTCGAGAAGACCTCGACCCGCACCCGTTGCGCCTTCGAAGTAGCCGCCTATGACCAGGGCGCCAACGTCACCTACATCGACCCCAACTCCTCGCAGATCGGCCACAAGGAGAGCATGAAGGACACCGCCCGCGTGCTTGGGCGCATGTACGATGCCATCGAGTACCGTGGCTTCAAGCAGGAAGTGGTCGAGGAACTGGCCAAGTTCGCCGGCGTACCGGTGTTCAACGGCCTCACCGACGAATACCACCCCACCCAGATGATCGCCGACGTGCTGACCATGCGCGAGCATGCCGACAAGCCGATCCACGACATCAGCTACGCCTACCTGGGCGATGCGCGCAACAACATGGGCAACTCGCTGCTGCTGGTCGGCTCCAAGCTGGGCATGGACGTGCGTATCTGTGCGCCCAAGGCCCTGTGGCCGCATGACGACCTGGTGGCACGCTGCAAACAGTACGCAGAGGAAAGCGGTGCCCGCATCACCCTCACCGAAGACCCGAAAGCTGCGGTCAAGGGCGTGGACTTCATCCACACCGACGTGTGGGTATCGATGGGCGAGCCGGTCGAAGCCTGGGGCGAACGCATCAAGCAACTGCTGCCATACCAGGTCAACGCCGAGCTGATGAAGGCCACCGGCAACCCACGCACCAAGTTCATGCACTGCCTGCCGGCGTTCCACAACTCCGACACCAAGGTCGGCAAGCAGATCGCCGAGCAGTACCCGCACCTGGCCAACGGCATCGAAGTGACCGATGACGTGTTCGAGTCGCCGGCCTGCATCGCCTTCGAGCAGGCGGAAAACCGCATGCACACGATCAAGGCGATCCTGGTGTCGACCCTGGCCGACCTGTAACCCCGCCGGGAGCCGGTGCTGCCGGCTCCTGCACCCTAGAAAGGACATCATCATGCGTATCGTTGTTGCATTGGGCGGCAACGCCCTGCTGCGCCGCGGCGAGCCCCTGACCGCCGACAATCAGCGCGCCAACATCCGTATCGCCGCCGAACAGATCGCCAAGATCCACCCCGGCAACGAACTGGTCATCGCCCACGGCAACGGCCCGCAGGTCGGCCTGCTGTCGCTTCAGGCGCAATCCTACAAACCCGACGAAGCCTACCCGCTGGACGTGCTCGGTGCCGAAACCGAAGGCATGATCGGCTACATCATCGAACAGGAGCTGGGCAACCTGCTGGATTTCGAGGTGCCCTTCGCCACCCTGCTGACCCAGGTGGAAGTGGACGCCAACGACCCTGCCTTCAAGGACCCGACCAAGTTCATCGGCCCGGTTTACGGCAAGGAAGAAGCCGAGCGCCTGGCCAAGGAAAAAGGCTGGGTGGTCAAGGCCGACGGCGACAAGTTCCGCCGCGTGGTGGCCAGCCCCAAACCCAAGCGCATCTTCGAGATCCGCCCGATCAAGTGGCTGCTGGAAAAGAGCAGTATCGTGATCTGTGCCGGGGGTGGCGGCATCCCCACCATGTATGGTGAGAACGGCAAGCTGCAGGGCATCGAGGCGGTGATCGACAAGGACCTGTGCTCGTCGCTGCTGGCCGAACAGCTGGACGCCGACCTGCTGGTGATTGCCACGGACGTGAACGCGGCGTATGTCGACTTCAACAAGCCGACCCAGAAAGCCATCGCTCAGGCCCACCCGGACGAACTGGAGCGCCTGGGCTTTGCCGCAGGCTCCATGGGGCCGAAGGTGCAGGCCGCTTGCGACTTTGCCCGGCACACCGGCAAAGTAGCGGTTATCGGCTCGCTGGCCGATATCGAAGACATCGTCAAGGGCACTGCCGGCACTCGGGTGAGTACGTCCAAGCCGGGTATCGACTACCGTTGATGCAGTTGGGCGGATCTGCAGGTCCGCCCGTTTCAACCTTCCAGAGGAGCCGCCATGGCCATATTCGAACCCGGTCATCTGCACATCGAGCGCCATGCGCTGAACAAGGCCGATTACAGCTACAACCTGTGCATCGACTACAAGGTTGAGCAGGATCCCAAGGAAGGCAAAGGCATGAGTTTTCGCATGCATGGCACCATCGAGGACAAGCCGATGGACGAAACCTTCTTCATGCCCAAGGACCAGGCCTTCGACTTCGCGCGGCAGGCCTCGATCATCGCGCAGAAGTACGGCATGCCCAAAACCGCCAGCATCAGCTCGCTGCACAAGATCTACGACATGATGTTCGAGGATGTGCGCGCACAGCTCGATGTGAAATCGGGCGACCCGGTCAAGCCCGAGCACCTGGGCTAGCTCACCACGACCTCATCGCGGGTCAAGCCCGCTCCCACAAAAATCACCTGCGCCTGTGGGAGCGGGCTTGACCCGCGATTCGACCGCACCACGCCCGCCAAGGCATACTTGCCATCCCGGCAAGCCAGAACATCCCCCCATGCGTATCCACGTCAGCTTCATCGACCGCGTCGGCATCACCCAGGAAGTGCTGGCCCTGCTCGGTGCCCGCCACCTCAACCTGGACGCCGTGGAGATGGTGCCGCCCAACGTCTACATCGACGCCCCGACCCTGAGCCCCGACGTGCTCGAAGAGCTGCATGACGCGCTGTTCAACGTGCACGGCGTGCAAAGCGTGAAAGTGGTCGACATCCTCCCCGGACAGCGCCGCCACCTGCAGCTCGATGCCCTGCTCGCCGCCATGAGCGACCCGGTCCTGGCCCTGGACAGCGCCGGCCATGTGCTGCTGGCCAACCCCGCATTGATCGCCCTGTGCGGCCAGGACCCGGAGGGCCGCTCGGTGGGTGAGCTGTTCGGCAACCCGCAACTGCTCGATGCGCTGATCGAACAGGGTTTCCACCTGCCCCTGCGCGAAGTCACCCTCAACGGCCAGACCCTGCTGCTCGACGCCACCCCGATCACCAACGCCGGCGCCCTGCTGACGCTGTACCAGGCCAACCGCATCGGCGAACGCCTGTCGGCCCTGCACCACGACCATGCCGAAGGCTTCGACGCGCTGCTCGGCGACTCGCCGCCCATCCGTACCCTCAAGGCCCGCGCCCTGCGTGTGGCGGCGCTGGATGCGCCGCTGCTGATCCACGGCGAGACCGGCACCGGCAAGGAACTTGTAGCCCGTGCCTGCCACGCCATCAGCAGCCGCCACAACGCACCCTTCCTGGCACTGAACTGTGCGGCGCTGCCGGAGAACCTGGCCGAGAGCGAGCTGTTCGGCTACGCCCCCGGTGCCTTCACCGGCGCGCAACGCGGCGGCAAGCCGGGGCTGATGGAGCTGGCCAACCAGGGCACGGTGTTTCTCGATGAAATCGGCGAGATGTCGCCTTACCTTCAGGCCAAGCTGCTGCGGTTTCTGAGCGATGGCAGCTTTCGCCGCGTGGGCGGTGATCGCGAGGTCAAGGTCAACGTGCGCATCCTCAGCGCCACCCACCGCGACCTGGAAAAGATGGTTGCCGAAGGCAGTTTTCGCGAAGACCTGTTCTACCGCCTGAACGTGCTCAACCTGGAAGTGCCGCCGCTGCGCGAGCGTGGCCAGGACATCCTGATGCTGGCCCGTGCCTTCATGCGCCAGGCCTGCACGCAGATCCAGCGTCCGCTGTGCCGGCTGGCGCCGGGCACCTACCCGGCGTTGCTGGGCAACCGCTGGCCGGGCAACGTGCGCCAGTTGCAGAACGTGATCTTTCGCGCTGCGGCCATCTGCGAGAGCAGCCTGGTGGATATTGGTGACCTGGACATTGCCGGCACCTCGGTGGCGCGCCAAAGCGATGGTGAAGTGGCCAGCCTGGAGCAGGCCGTGGAGAACTTCGAGCGTGGCCTGCTGGAAAAGCTCTACGCCACCTACCCCTCCACCCGCCAGTTGGCCAGTCGCTTGCAGACTTCGCACACGGCTATTGCGCATCGGCTGCGCAAGTATGGCATTCCCGGAAAGGAAACCCTTCCGTAGCGAATTCGATACACCGTATCGATTTCGCTACATCGCCCGTTTGCCACTGTAATGCAAGGTTTTGATCCCTCTGCGCTTTTTCAATACTCGACAGGTGTAGCGATTTCGCTACGACTTGCATAACGAGCACCGCTGACAAATACATAACCAATTGATTTGTAAGCATTTTTTATAAATGGCCACGAACTTGCTAAGGAGATGTCAGTTCCGGGCTGGCCTGATGGTGAGCCCTACCGCACCCCTGAGGAGTTCCCATGAGCGAGTTGCGTTTTACCGAAGATCACGAATGGCTGCGCGCCGAAGCCGACGGCAGCGTCACGGTCGGGATCACCGCCTTTGCCCAGAACGCACTGGGTGACGTGGTCTATGTGCAACTGCCGGAACTGCAAACCTACGAAGCCGGGGCCGAAGCCTCCACCGTCGAATCGGTCAAAGCCGCCAGCGGCGTGTACATGCCGCTGACCGGTGAAGTGGTGGCAGTCAACGAACAGCTGCAGGACAGCCCCGAGCTGGTCAACGAAGATCCGCTGGGCGAAGGCTGGTTCTTCCGCTTCATCCCGGCCGATGCCGGCGCCGTCGCGCAACTGCTCGACCAGGACGCCTACGACCGTCTGATCAAAGCCAACGCCGACGCCTGAGGAAATCACCATGACCATCAACCTCGGCACCGCCAATCAGTTCATCGCCCGTCATATCGGCCCGCGCGACACCGACGAGCAGGCCATGCTCGCCACCCTGGGCTTCGACTCGCTGGAGGCCATGAGCGCCGCCGTGATCCCCGACAGCATCAAGGGCACCAGCGTGCTCGAGCTCGGTGACGGGCAGAGCGAAGCCGATGCCCTGGCTTCGCTCAAGGCCATCGCCGGCAAGAACCAGCTGTTCAAGAGCTTCATCGGCCAGGGCTACTACAACACCCACACCCCGGCACCGATCCTGCGCAACCTGCTGGAAAACCCGGCCTGGTACACCGCCTATACCCCCTATCAGCCCGAGATTTCCCAGGGCCGCCTGGAAGCGCTGCTGAACTTCCAGACCCTGATCAGCGACCTCACCGGCTTGCCGATCGCCAACGCCTCCCTGCTCGACGAAGCCACCGCCGCCGCCGAAGCCATGACCTTCTGCAAGCGCCTGAGCAAGAACAAGGGCAGCCACGCCTTCTTCGCCTCGGTGCATTGCCACCCGCAGACCCTCGACGTGCTGCGCACCCGTGCCGAGCCGCTGGGCATCGAGGTGGTGGTGGGCGACGAGCGCGAGCTGGGCGACGTGAGCGCCTTCTTCGGCGCCCTGCTGCAGTACCCGGCCAGCAACGGCGAGGTGTTCGACTACCGCGAACTGGTGGAGCGCCTGCACGCCGCCAACGCGCTGGTGGCGGTAGCCGCCGACCTGCTGGCGCTGACCCTGCTGACCCCGCCGGGCGAATTCGGCGCCGACGTGGCCATCGGCAGCGCCCAGCGCTTCGGCGTGCCGCTGGGCTTCGGCGGCCCGCATGCGGCGTACTTCTCCACCCGCGATGCGTTCAAGCGCGACATGCCCGGGCGCCTGGTCGGCGTGTCCATCGACCGCTTCGGCAAGACCGCCCTGCGCCTGGCCATGCAGACCCGCGAGCAGCACATCCGCCGCGAGAAGGCCACCAGCAACATCTGCACCGCCCAGGTACTGCTGGCCAACATCGCCAGCATGTACGCCGTGTACCACGGCCCGCAGGGCCTCAAGCAGATCGCCCAGCGCACCCACCAGCTGACCGCGATCCTGGCCAGCGGCCTCAAGGCACTGGGCGTGAACGTGCAGAACGCCGCGTTCTTCGACACCCTGACCCTGGCCACCGGCGGCGCGACTGCCGCGCTGCATGAACAGGCGCGCGCCCGCCAGCTCAACCTGCGCCAGATCGATGCCGAGCACCTGGGCCTGTCGCTGGATGAAACCAGCACCCAGGCCGATGTCGAGGCCCTGTGGCAGCTGTTCGCCAATGGCCAGGCCGTACCGAACTTCGCCGCGCTGGCCGCTGCCACGCCAGCACGACTGCCGGCCGCCCTGCTGCGCCAGTCGGCCATCCTCGAACACCCGGTGTTCAACCGCTACCACAGCGAAACCGAACTGATGCGCTACCTGCGCAAGCTGGCCGACAAGGACCTGGCGCTGGACCGCACCATGATTCCGCTGGGCTCGTGCACCATGAAGCTCAACGCCGCCAGCGAAATGATCCCGGTGACCTGGGCCGAGTTCGGCAACCTGCACCCCTTTGCCCCCGCCGAGCAGAGCCAGGGCTACCAGCAACTGACCGACGAGCTGGAGGCCATGCTGTGCGCCGCCACTGGCTATGACGCCGTGTCGTTGCAGCCCAACGCCGGTTCGCAGGGCGAGTACGCCGGCCTGCTGGCGATCCGCGCCTACCACCAGAGCCGGGGCGATGCCCGCCGCGATATCTGCCTGATTCCCTCGTCGGCCCACGGCACCAACCCGGCCACCGCACACATGGCCGGCATGCGCGTGGTGGTCACTGCGTGCGATGCCCGTGGCAACGTCGACATCGACGACCTGCGCGCCAAGGCCATCGAGCACCGCGACCAGTTGGCTGCGCTGATGATCACCTACCCGTCCACCCACGGTGTGTTCGAGGAGGCCATCGGCGAGATCTGCGCGATCATCCACGACAACGGCGGCCAGGTGTACATCGACGGCGCCAACATGAACGCGATGGTCGGCCTGTGCGCCCCGGGCAAGTTCGGCGGCGACGTGTCCCACCTGAACCTGCACAAGACCTTCTGCATCCCCCACGGCGGTGGCGGCCCGGGCGTCGGCCCGATCGGCGTCAAGGCGCACCTGGCGCCGTTCCTGCCGGGCCATGCGCACCTGCACAACCCCCAGGGCGCGGTATGCGCGGCGCCGTTCGGCAGTGCCAGCATCCTGCCGATCACCTGGATGTACATCCGCATGATGGGCGGCGCCGGGCTCAAGCGTGCGTCGCAGATGGCGATCCTGAATGCCAACTACATCGCCCGCCGCCTGGAAGAGCACTATCCTGTGTTGTACACCGGCGGCAATGGCCTGGTGGCGCACGAGTGCATCCTGGACCTGCGCCCGCTCAAGGACAGCAGCGGCATCAGCGTCGACGACGTGGCCAAGCGCCTGATCGACTTCGGCTTCCATGCCCCGACCATGTCGTTCCCGGTGGCCGGCACGTTGATGATCGAGCCGACCGAGAGCGAGGCCAAGGAGGAACTGGACCGCTTCTGCAACGCCATGATCTGTATTCGCGAAGAGATTCGCGCAGTGGAGAACGGCAGCCTGGACAAGGACGACAACCCGCTGAAGAACGCCCCGCACACCGCGGCCGAACTGGCCGGCGAATGGCCCCACGGCTATAGCCGCCAGCAGGCGGTGTACCCGCTGCCATCGCTGGTGGAGGCCAAGTACTGGCCACCCGTGGGGCGTGTCGACAACGTGTTCGGCGACCGCAACCTGATCTGCGCCTGCCCGTCGATCGAAAGCTATCAGGACGCCTGAGGGCTTCTTCGCCGGCAAGGCCGGCTCCTGCAGAGCCCGCGCGCATCTGTAGGGGCCGGCCTTGCCGGCGAAGCTTTTCAACCTGCACGAGGGTACGACCATGTCACTCAGCGTCTTCGACCTGTTCAAGATCGGCATCGGCCCCTCCAGCTCCCATACCGTCGGGCCGATGCGCGCAGCCGCGCGTTTTGCCGAGGGCCTGCGCCGCGACGACCTGCTGGCCAGTACCGCCAGCGTCAAGGTCGAGCTGTACGGCTCGCTCGGCGCCACCGGCAAGGGCCACGGCAGCGACAAGGCGGTGCTGCTGGGGCTTGAGGGCGAACACCCCGACAGCGTCGACACCGACACCATCGCAGCGCGCCTGCAGGCGATCCGCAGCAGCGGGCAGCTCTACCTGCTGGGCGAGCACGCCATCGAGTTCAACGAAAAACAGCACCTGGCGATGATCCGCAAGCCGCTGGCCTTTCACCCCAACGGCATGATCTTTCGTGCCTTCGACGCCGCCGGCCTGCAGGTACGCAGCCGCGAGTACTACTCGGTGGGCGGCGGTTTCGTGGTCGACGAAGGCGCCGCCGGGGCCGATCGTATCGTCGAGGACAGCACCACACTGCCCTACCCGTTCAAGACGGCCCGGGAACTGCTTGGCCACTGCACCACGCATCACCTGAGCATCAGCCAGGTGATGCTGGCCAACGAATCGGCCTGGCGCCCCGAGGCCGAGACTCGCAGCGGCCTGCTGCACATCTGGCAAGTGATGCAGGGCTGCGTGGCTGCAGGCTGTCGCAACGAGGGCATTCTGCCCGGCGGGCTCAAGGTCAAGCGCCGCGCTGCGGCCCTGCACCGCCAGCTGTGCGCCAACCCCGAGGCGAGCCTGCGCGATGCGCTGTCGGTACTCGACTGGGTCAACCTCTATGCCCTGGCGGTCAACGAAGAAAACGCCTCCGGCGGTCGCGTGGTCACCGCCCCCACCAATGGCGCTGCCGGCATCGTGCCGGCGGTGCTGCACTACTACATGCGCTTCATCGGGGGTGCCAGCGAAGACGGCGTGGTGCGCTTTCTGCTCACCGCCGCTGCCATCGGCATCCTGTACAAGGAAAACGCCTCGATCTCGGGGGCCGAGGTGGGCTGCCAAGGCGAGGTCGGGGTGGCCTGTTCGATGGCAGCCGGGGCCCTGTGCGAGGTGCTGGGCGGCAGCGTACAACAGGTCGAAAACGCCGCCGAAATCGGCATGGAACACAACCTGGGCCTGACCTGCGACCCGATTGGCGGGCTGGTCCAGGTGCCCTGCATCGAACGCAATGCCATGGGCTCGGTCAAGGCGATCAACGCGGTGCGCATGGCCTTGCGCGGCGACGGGCAGCACTTCGTCTCGCTCGACAAGGTGATCCGCACCATGCGCCAGACCGGCGCCGACATGAAAAGCAAATACAAGGAGACCGCCCGCGGCGGTCTGGCCGTCAACATCATCGAGTGCTGACAACCTCAAGCCTCTAGAAGGAGACATCAATGTCCACCGACACACTGCTGCAAACACCGCTTCATGCCCTGCATCTGGAACTGGGCGCGCGCATGGTGCCGTTCGCCGGCTACGACATGCCCGTGCAGTACCCGCTGGGGGTGCTCAAGGAGCACCTGCACACCCGCGAACAGGCCGGCCTGTTCGACGTGTCGCACATGGGCCAGATCCGCCTGGTGGGCGCCGATGCCGCCAAGGCCCTGGAAACCCTGGTGCCGGTCGACATCATCGATTTGCCGGTGGGCATGCAACGTTACGCGATGTTCACCAACGAACAGGGCGGCATCCTCGACGACCTGATGGTGGCCAACCTGGGCAACGACGAACTGTTCCTGGTGGTCAACGCCGCCTGCAAGGACCAGGACCTGGCCCACCTGCGCCAGCACATCGGCACGATGTGCCAGGTGCAGCCGCTGTTCGAAGAGCGTGCCCTGCTGGCCCTGCAGGGCCCGGCGGCAGTCAAGGTACTGCAGCGCCTGGCCCCCGAGGTGGCGGACATGACCTTCATGCAGTTCAAGCCCGTGGTGTTGCTGGGCGTGGACTGCTACGTGAGCCGTTCGGGCTACACCGGCGAAGACGGCTTCGAGATCAGTGTGCCCAACGCCAGCGCCGAGGCCCTGGCCCGTCACCTGCTGGCCGAGCCGGAAGTGGCCGCCATCGGCCTGGGCGCGCGCGACTCGCTGCGCCTGGAAGCCGGCCTGTGCCTGTACGGGCATGACATGAATGCCGACACCACGCCGATCGAGGCAAGCCTGCTGTGGGCCATCTCCAAGGTACGCCGCGCCGATGGCTCGCGGGCGGGAGGCTTCCCCGGCGCTGCTGCGATCTTCGCCCAGCAGCACAGCGGCGTGGCGCGCAAGCGCGTCGGCCTGCTGCCGCAGGAGCGTACCCCGGTGCGCGAAGGGGCCGAGATCGTGGATGAGGCCGGCACGGTGGTCGGCAGCATCTGCAGCGGAGGCTTCGGGCCCACGCTGGGCGCGCCAGTGGCGATGGGATATGTGGACCAGGCCCATGCAGCGCTCGATACACCGCTGTGGGCCATCGTGCGCGGCAAACGGGTGGCGATGAAAGTCAGCAAGATGCCGTTCGTTGCCCAGCGCTACTATCGCGGCTGATACAGCGCAATTGAAACAAGGTGTCATGGCGCGTTCGGGATATTCGTTTTCGAACGCGTTTTACAACTTTCGAACACGCCCGACAGCGGCCCGCAAACAGCCCCGGAAATTTCCCGCCAGGCCCCGTGGTGCGGCGCTCTGCGGGACTTGTTTTTGCAATCGAAATGAGTGTAGATTCACTGCACTGTGTTTGCATGGGTCGCTATGGTTCGTGACCTGGGCAGTAGCGCCGAGTTTTGCTACAACCCGTTCGACGTCTCTTACTTTCCTGCAACCCAGCCCAGTACTCTTTCAATGAAAGAAACTGTTACTAATTCTAAGTTTCAAAGGAAATAAGACAATGTCCCAACGTCAGAGCGGTACCGTCAAGTGGTTTAACGACGAGAAAGGTTTTGGTTTCATCACTCCAGAAAGCGGTCCGGATCTGTTCGTACACTTCCGCGCTATTCAGGGCAACGGCTTCAAGAGCCTGAAAGAAGGCCAGAAAGTGACCTTCGTTGCTGTGCAGGGCCAAAAAGGCATGCAAGCCGACGAAGTTCAAGCCGAAGCCTGATCTTCATCAACGAAAGAGCCCCTGCTGGCAACAGCAGGGGCTTTTTTGTGCGCGCAATTCCGTAGAATGGGCGCTTTGTCACCCGGAGCCTGAGCGCATGCCCAAGCAACTTCTTCAACCACAGGGCGAGTTCCCCGTGGTCGGCCTGGGCCGTCGCCTGGCCGCGATGTTCTATGACTTCCTGTTGTGCACCGCCCTGCTGATGGTGACCACGCTGGTGTACAAGATGGTGCAGATGGCGATCATCGGCGAGACGCGCATGCGCGCCCTGACCGAGGCGGGGGCGCTGGATGGCGATCCATTGCTGTCGACCGTTCTGCTGTTCATGCTGTTCGGCTTCTTCGCCAAGTTCTGGACCCACAGCGGCCAGACCCTTGGCATGCAGGTATGGGGCATCCGCGTGCAGAATGCCGACGGCAGTGCCATCAGCCTGTGGCAGGCACTGCTGCGCTTTGTGGTGTCGATTGCGTCGTGGCTGTGCCTGGGCCTGGGGTTTCTGTGGTCGCTGGTGGACAAGAAAAAACGCGCCTGGCATGACATGTACTCGGAAACCCAGCTGGTGCGGATTCCCAAGCGCAAGAAGTAGAACCGCAGCGCCCCGTTCGCCGGCACAGGCAACCAATGAAAAAGCCGACCCTGAGGTCGGCTTTTTTTTGGCCAGTGTG
>NZ_QKRS01000023.1:0-89441 GCF_024261405.1 Pseudomonas sp. FBF18
CAGAAAAACCCGTCCCAACCCCTGAAGCCATTCCCAAACCTTGCATGGGGGACGGTTAAAGGCCGCCTGGGCATGGCACGCCACCGGGCTTCCCCGAAAAGCCACGCCCAGGCCTTGCATCAGTATTGGTAGCGCAGCGTCACCGCAAAATTGCGTGGATCACCGTAGTACAGGCCGCCGAAGTTGTTGGAAGTGGGCAAGGACTGGTAGTAGACCTTGTCCAGAACGTTGTTGAGGTTGTACTGCACGCTGAACTGTTGGTTGATCTGATAGTGCGCATGCAGGTTGAGCAAGGTGTAGCCACCCTGCTTGATGTCGTACCCGGTCACGTCGGCGGCAGTGCGGCTCTGTGCATAGACATCGCCGCCCACACGCCATTGGTCGAGGACACCGGGCAAGCGGTAGTCGGTTGCCACCTTGAGCAGGCGGCGCGGGATCTTGCGGTAGTAGTCCGAACCCTTGCTGGCGCCCGCCACATATTCGGGATCGCTATAGGTATAGCCAGCGCTGACATTCCAGTTCTCCAACGGCTCGCCGGACACCTCCAGTTCGAAGCCACGGTTACGCACTTTTGCGCCTGTTTCATAGCACTTGCTCGTCCCCGTCACACCACAGGTGGGCGACACCGGCAACGCCTCGGGCATGTTCTCCAAGCTCGTCTGGAAGATTGCCAGCGAGGTGTTCAGCCGACCATCGAAGTATTCACCCTTGATGCCGGTTTCGTAATTCTCGCCTTCGATCGGGTCAAGCAAGGTATTGCCGACACCGTAGTAACTCTGTGTCTTGTAGATCTCGGTGTAGCTGGCATACCAGGTGTGGTGCTTGTCCAGGTCCAGCACCAGCCCGGCATAGGGCACCAGCCGGCCATTCTCCCGGTATTGGTCATTGGTATAGGGGCTGGCCACCTTGTAGTCCGACCAGCTCACCCGCGTACCGACGATCAGGCTCAGGTCATCGGTCAGGCTGAAGCGCGAGGCACCATACAGGCCGCGCTCCTTGCGGGTGTAGTTGTAGTCTGCGCCGATAGCATTGAGGATCGGGCTGGGCAGGGCACTGTAGTCGAAGTCGGTGATGTCGATCGTCGGGTTGTTGGTGGCGCTCTTGATCACCGCGTCGAACTCGTCCTTGCGCGTGTTGGCCCCGAGCATCAACTGATGCTTGCGCCCGAACAGCTCGAAGGGCCCGGTAGCATAGAGGTCCAGGGCGAACTGGGTGTCTTCGTAATCGGCCTGGGAGACGGTCATGCGATAGTTGTCGCCCGCTACCCGGTTCGGGTACGCGGAGAGAAAGTCGGCGTTCGACCAGATCGCATTCATGGCCAGGGTCAACTTCCACTCGTTGTCGAAGGTGTGCGTGAGGTCGCTGAACAGCGTGTAGTTGTTGCGATCCAGATGGGCCCACTTGCCGTTGAGGTTGGTGGAACGCGAAAGCGGATAGAAGGAGCCGTCACGACGAGTGTTCAAGCCGCCCCAGTCATAGCCGTTCTGGTTGTCTTTCTGGAGAGTGGCGCCCACCGTCAGTACGGTGGAATCGTTCAGATCCGCCTCCCCCACCAGGTACAGCAACTGGTTGTCACGCTCGGAGCCGTCGCGGTAGCTGTTGGCGTTGTTGTAGTAGGCCACTGCACGGCCGCGAACATTGCCCGTAGGGGTCAGTGGCCCGGAAACATCCACCTGGCCACGGTAGTTGTCCCAGGAGCCTGCCCCCAGCTCCGCGCCCAGACGAAAGTCCTGGGTCGGCCGTTTGCGTACCAGGTTGATCGCCGCCGACGGGTTGCCCGTGCCCTGCATCAGGCCGTTGGCGCCGCGTACGACCTCGACGCGGTCATAGATGGCCATGTTCGAGGTGGACATGACGTCCATGGAGTAGTTTTCCGAGATGTTGGTCGGAATGCCGTCATATTGCAGGTCGCTGATCTCGAAGCCGCGCGAGTAATAGGTGGAGCGATCAGTGCCGATCTTGGTGAGGGTGATACCGGTCGCCGTGCGCGCGATGTCGTCCAGGCTCTGGATGTTCTGGTCGTCCATCCTCTTGCGGGTGATCACCGTCACCGACTGCGGCGTTTCCCGCAGGCTCAGGGCGAGCTTGGTCGCCGTGTTGGTCGAACCCGTGGTGTACGAACCGGTGCCCTCGGTCGTGGCGCCCAGGCCCTGCCCGTTGACGGTGGTGGCGCCGAGCACGACCGCGTCCGAGGAACCGTCCTGGACCAGCAGATACCCACCATTGGCCTGGCGCTGAGCGCGCAAGCCGCTGTTGGACAGCAGCAGCGCCAGCCCCTCATCGACCCCATAGGCACCATCAAGGCCCGGGGTGGTCAGCGCGTGGATCTGCCGTGGATCGAAGGAAATCGTCACACCCGCCTGCACGCCGAACTGGGTCAGCGCGCTACCCAGCGGGCCTGCGCCGATGTGGTAGGCGATACGGCTCTGGGCGTGAGCCGCAGCAGGCATCAGCACCACCCCCGGCACACTCGCCATCGTCAGGCCGAACATCGCCAGGCGCACTGCGCGGGGCAATGAGATCGAGGGGGAGAAGCAAAGCTGGGGCATGAAATGATCCTTCTGTTGTCTTGGCAGAAATCCGCTGTCATCGCGGCTCCTGTCATTGACGGATGAGAATCATAATCAGCAAGGTGCTCCGCGTATTTTCTGTCAGTGACGGTTCAGACGGCTTCGACACTGACCCAGTAGCGGGTCAGGTAACGCAGCTTCACCGGCAAGGTCCGGGTCAGGTTTTCCAGGACCGCATCTGTATCGTCGATACGGAACGCTCCGGAAATGCTCAGGTCGCGAACCGCCCCGGCGCAGCGCAGCACGCCCGGGCGATAGCGCCCCAACTCGTCGATGAACTCCCCGAGGCGCCACTCGTTGACACTCAGCATGCCCTGCACCCACGCGGTAGAACCCTGTGCCAAGACACCGGCAGGATCGGCGCGATCAGGATCGAACGCCGCCTGCTGACCGGCCTCCAGACGCACTGCCCGCTCCGGGTGACGGCGAGGACGGAGCTCGACTGCCGACTGCAGCACACCCACGCGGGTCCGGTCCGTCATCTGGCGCACGCTGAAGCGCGTCCCGAGCGCGTGGATGCGCCCGTCCTGGGTCTCGACGATAAACGGCCGCTGCCCAGGATCCTTGGCGGTTTGCACGAGGATCTCCCCGCGGTAAAGACGGATAAGCCGAAGTTGCCCGTCGAAGCTCGCATCCAGCGCGGTGTTGGCATTGAGTTCCAGCTGCGATCCGTCGTCCAGCCGCAGCGAGCGACGCTCGCGCGCGCCCGTGCTCTGCTGAGCGAACAGGCCATGGTTCGCCAGCGGTTTGCCGATCATCCAACTGCTGCCCCCGACGGCCAGCAACACGCCGAGGATCTTCAATACCTCGCGGCGTTGCGCCTGGGCCGCATCCAGCCCTGACCGGGCGGCATGTGCGGGTACCGTTGCCCATTGCCGCTGGAACGCCTCGACCCGCGCCCATGCCTCGGCGTGCGAAGGATCTGCCCCCAACCATTGCTGCCAGGCCCGGGTGCAGGCCTCGTCCACCCCTGCATCGTTGAGCTGCACGTACCAGGTCGCAGCAGCTTCGAGGGTCCGACGATCGAGCGCCGCGCTCATCAGTTGTCCGCCAGCAGCAGGCACTCGGTCATGGCTCGCACCAGATGGTTCTTCACCGTGGTGACCGAGACCCCGAGGCGTTCGGCCACCGCCACATAGGTCTGCCCTTCCAGCTGCACCGACAGAAAGATCTCCCGGGTACGCTTGCCCAACCCGTCCAGCAGGCTGTCGACCGCCACCAGCATCTCGAGAATGGACAAGCGCACCTCAGGTGATACCTCGACCGGTTCAGGCTTCTGCGCCAGGGCCACCAGATACGCCTGTTCGATCGCCCGTCGCCTCGACTTGTCGATCAACAGCGAGCGCGCAATTGCAGTCAGGTAACCCCGCGGCTCTCGGATCGGCGCGGCGTTGCGTGCCGTCATGACCCGCACGAAGGTGTCCTGAGCCAGATCCGCCGCATCGGCCGAATTGCCCAGGCGCATGCGCAACCAGCCTTTCAGCCAACCGTTGTGTTCGGAATAAAGCTGGTGAAGTGCCAAAGGCTCGAGTGCGGACATAAGGTGGCCACTAAATATGCAAATGGTAATTGATCGCATTATTTAGGGCGAGCGCCGTTCGTGCAAGGGGCAATCCGCCCGCCAGGTGTGCATCTGGCCTGATGATGCCCAGGGCAAACTACGCACCTGCCCCCTCCCCCTGCCCGCGAAAACCCAACCTCCAGCACTTTCCCTGATGACACCCCACCCATTAAGTTGCACTCTGCACCAAACTGATTCAGCCGGAACCGATTTTGATGGAAAGCACACCCCCGACCGTTGCCGCCGAGCGCCTGCTGGAAAGCGCGCGACGGCTGTTCTGCCGTGAAGGCATTCATGCAACGGGCGTTTCGCGCCTGCTCAGCGATGCCAAGGTCGCGCGGCGCACGCTGTACGAGACCTATGGCTCCAAGGAGAACCTGCTGCGTGCCGTGTTCGATCGCGAGGCAGCGATGTGGTTTGGCTGGTTTGACCAGGCACTGCCTCAGCGTACCGACGACCCGGAGCAACGCCTGATCTTTCTGTTCGACCTGCTCGAGGAATGGTTCGCCAGCGGGCGCTTCTTCGGCTGCCTGTTCACCAACGCCGTCGCCGAACACGACAAGTCTTCCAGCTGGGTACGTGACCTGGCCCAGGCGCACTTCGATCGGGTGCATGACCGCATCGAGCAACTGGCCGCGGCCTGCGGGCTGCCGGAACCGGCCTGGGTCGCGCAGCAGATCTCGCTGCTGATCGACGGTGCCATCGCCACCGCGATGGTTTCGCGCAACGCCAGAAGCGCACAGGTTGCGCGCTCGATCCTGCTGACCCTGCTGCGCGAAGCGAAAGCCGCCTAGCCCGCCCCCTGCACCGCTGCCGGTGCAGGCCTCGGCGCCTATATGCTAATGGGGCATAAGCTAAGCTTAAAATATTAGTTCTGCTTATATCGCAGATCTCACATACTTCACGCGCCTGCCGAGAACGATCGGTCTACCTGTTTTGGGATGCGTGTGATGAGAGATTTTTTCCAGCGATTGTTCTCCACCAGTGGCGCGCAAGCGACGCCCGCACTCCAGTCCAACCTGAGCCGCCGCTCGTTCATGTGCGCCTGTGGCTGCGGCATGCTGGCGCTGAGCGCCGCCGGCACCGCGCTGCTGGCAGCGGCCAGCAAGGTCGAAGCTGCCACCGGCGGGCCGCTGCTGCGTGTGGGGCACATGCCCGCCGGCTGCGTGTCGCACCTGCTGCTGGCAAAGCTGCGCGGTGATTTTGCGGCGGCCGGCCTACAGGTGGAGCTGACGCAATTCAACAGCCCAAGCGATGCCCTGCAGGCCTTGTTGGCAGGTCGCCTGGAACTGATGCACGGGCCCTGGACCATGACCGCAGCCGCCTACGCCAAGGGCACCCAGGAGCTGCGCATCATCGGTGGCTCGGGGCAAGGCGGCATCGAACTGGTGGCGCGCAACGGCTCGGTGGCCAGCCTGGATGAATTCATCGCCGCCGCAGGCAGCGGCCTGCGCGTCGGCACCCTGCGCCTGGATACCCTGGAACTGGTGGGCTACGGCTCGATGGCGCGCCACGGCAAATCCTACAACGACTATCAGATGACCTTCTTCCCGAGCATGGCCGGGATGGGCGAAGCCATCGCCAACGGCCGCCTCGACGTGTGCACCCTGGCACAGCCCTATGCCCAGAACGTGGTCAGCACCACCGGCGCACGCTACCTGAGCGACTCCAACGCGGTGTGGGGCCCGGAGGCCGCCGACTGCGTGATCACCACGCAGGTGCGCACCAGCCAGGAACAGGGGCCGCTGCTCAAACGCTACCTGGAACTGCTGCAGGCGTCGGCCACTGCGATGAAAGCCGACTTCGACAACGCCATCCAGCAATTGCAGCCGATCTACGGGGTATCCAACGAGGTGCTCAAGGTGGCCCTGGCACGCCAGGCGCCCAACCCGGTCATCAGCCCGGTAGGCGTGGCCGGCCTCAAGCGCGGCGCCGGCTACCTGGTCGAACTGGGCTACTTCACCGACAACCCGATCGATGCGGTTCTCGACCTGCGCCATCAACCTGCTGCCCAGGTGACGGGATGAACCAGGCCATTCTGACCCTGAGCCGGCAGCCCGACGCACGCCGTGCCCCGCGTTATCTGGACGCGCTGCGCGACACGCTGTGGTTCCTGCTGGCGTGGGCATTGCTGATCGGCGCATGGGAGCTGGCGGTGCAGTCTGGCTGGCTGGATGGCCGCGTGCTCCCGCCGCCTAGCGTGACCCTGCCGTATGCGTTTTCCGGCGAAGCGGTGGTGGGTTTCGGGCAGCAGCGCAGCGGCTTGCTGGAGGCCTTGCTGGTGACCCTGCTGCGGGTCAGCGGCGGGTTGCTGGCTGGCAGCCTGGTGGCGCTGCTGCTGGCGGTGATCACCACCGAGGTGAAGCTGCTGCGCCGCCTGATCCTGCCGCTGGTGCAGACCCTGGCGCCGATCTCACCGGTGGCCTGGGTCCCCTTCACCATCGCGGTGATCGGCATCGGCGGACAGGCCGCAGTGTTCGTGGTGTTCCTGGCCGTGCTGGGCACCATGACGCTGTCGCTGGTCGCCGCGCTGGATGCCATCGACCCGCAGTACCTGAACATCGCCCGCAACCTGAGGTGCACGCGCCAACAGATCTGGCTGCGCGTGCGACTGCCGGCAATCGCCCCCAGTGCGATGACCAGCCTGCGCATGGCGTTCTTCGGCGCATGGATGGCGGTGCTGGCCGGGGAGATGGCGGGAATCAATTCCGGGTTGGGCTACATGATCATCATGGCCCAGCAGATGTACAACATGCCGTTGGTGATGGTGGGTGTGATGACCATTGGTGTCGTGGGTTTCGTGGTGGATCGCCTGATGCTGTTGCTCGGACGCCGCCTCACCGGGTGGGCGTCATGAGCCGGGGCGCCACGCTGAGTTTTCGTGGCCTGAGCAAGCAGTTCGAAGGCGGCACACGGGTCGAGGTGGGTGACCTGGATATCAAGGCCGCCAGTTTCACCGTGCTGCTGGGGCGCAGCGGGTGCGGCAAGAGCACCCTGCTCAACATCGCCGCGGGCCTGCAGCAACCCAGCACCGGGCACCTGCTGTACGACGGCCAGGCAGTGAGCGGCAACCAGCCCGACAGTGCGCTGATCTTCCAGCAGAACAACCTGTTCCCCTGGATGAGTGCGGTGGAAAACATTGCCATCGCCCTGCTCAACCGCGGGCTGGACCGTGAAGCGGCCACCCGGCGCGCCGAGCAGTTGCTTGCCGACGTGGGCCTGGCCGAATTCGCCCGGCACCGGCCGGCGGCATTGTCTGGCGGCATGTGCCAGCGCATCGCCCTGGCCAGGGCACTGGCCCTGGAGCCACGCCTGCTGCTGCTCGACGAGCCGTTTTCGGCACTGGACGCACAGACCCGGCGCCTGATGCAGGACCAGTTGCTGCGCGCCTGGAACACCAGCGGCGCCACGGTGCTGATGGTGACCCACGACCTGCAGGAGGCGCTGCTGCTGGCCGACCGTATCGTGCTGATGGCCAGCACGCCCCACGGCCGCATCGCCCAGATCCTGGAAATCGACCTGCCGCGCCCGCGCCAGGTGCGCTCGGCGCAACTGCTTGACCTGCAAGAACGGCTGGACGCGTTTCTGACCCACGAAACCCGGCTGGCCGAGCATTTCTAGTCGACACGGGACCTCCCGATTAACTGATTGGCACACGGTCATTCGACCGCCATGCCGCCCCTTGAAGAGCACAGACCATGAGTGAAACCACCCACCGCGTCACCATCAACGGCCTCCAGGCCAACGCCGGCCGAGCAGTTCGCGAACGCATCCGGGCCGATGGCGAGGGTGACATCGCACGCCCGCTCTACCACACCAGTGTGCAGTGGACCGAGGGCTACCAGACCCTCACCAAGGTCAAGTCCGGTGCCGTGCTGCACGGCGACGAGCCCTGCGCCTACGGTGGCGCCGGCCTGGGCGCCACGCCCCAGGAACTGTTGTTGGCGGGTATCGGCAACTGCCTGGCGGCCACCTACATCGGCGGCCTGTCGGCATCCGGGGTCAAGGTCAACAGCCTGGTGCTGGACGTGAGCGGCCGCGTGGATTTTCGCGCCGCATTTGGCGTGACCAGCGGCAACCCGGGCTTTGAAAGCATCCAGGTGCAGGTGTCGATCGATACCGAGGAATCACCCGAGCGCGTGGACGCATTGCTGGCCAAGCTGCTGCCGACCGCGCCGATCCCCGACACCATCATGCGTCCCGTGCCCCTGACGGTGGAGGTGCAACACACCGGCGGCGCCACCCATGGCTGACAACGCGCACAGGGTGCTGGTGGTGGGGGGCGGGCCGGCGGGGCTGTCCTGTGCCTACGAGCTGGTACGCGCCGGCCTGCGCCCGCTGGTGCTGGAGCGCACGCAGGCCGTGGGCGACGTGTGGCGCAACCACTATGACGGCCTGCGCCTGAACACCGGGCGCTGGTTTTCCGGGTTGCCGGGCGGGCGCTTTCCATGGGCGGCAGGCCGCTGGCCGAGCCGCGATGACCTGGCCCTGGTGCTGGCGTCACTGCCGGCCCGGGGCGGCTTCGAGGTGCTGACCGGGTGCGACGTGGAATCGGTCGGTTACCTTCAGGCGCAATCGATGTGGCAGGTGCGCTGCCGTGATGGCCGCGAGTGGCGCGCACCGGCGCTGGTGGTCGCCACCGGTACCTCGTGCGTACCGTCGATCCCGCAGTGGCCGGGGGCACAGCGCTTTGCCGGGCAGATCGTGCATGCCGCGCACTTCGGCAATGCACGTGCCTACGCCGGCAAGCACGTGGTGGTGGTCGGCAGCGGCAATTCGTCCTGCGAGATAGCCAGCCGCCTGGTGCCCCATGCCGCGTCGGTCACGCTGTCGGTGCGGCGCGCGCCGCACTTTCTGCCCAAGAGCCTGTTCGGCGTGCCGCTGGCGGCACTGGGTACGCTGATCCGTCGGCTGCCGCCCCGCGCGAGCGACGCGGTGCTGAGCTGGTTGTCGCGGCGCTGGGTCGGCGACCTGTCGGCCTACGGCCTGCCACCACCGGCACAGGGCGTGTCCGGGCTGGGCAGTGTCACGCCGACGCTGTTCATGCCGGTGATCGACGACCTGAAACAGCGCCGCATCAAGGTGGTCGGCCCGCTGCTGGAACTGAACGAGAAAGGCGCCTTGGCCCACACCGGCATCGACCGCACCGAGCGCTGCACGCTGCGCATGGACGTGATCGTTGCGGGCACCGGCTACACCACCGGCCTGGAGGCGCTGATCCAGTACCCCGAGGCGCTCACGGCAGACGGCAAGCCGACCGTGGATGACGATGGCCAGTCGAGCGTTGCGCGGGGCCTGTTCTTCATCGGTTACCGCAACCCCTTGAGCGGGCAACTGCGCGAAATCGGCCTGCAGGCGCCTGGCGTGGCAAGGGCGGTCAAGGACTATCTCGACGCCACGCAACTGGCGCCTTGCACCGGCTCGGCGAAGGTTTCCCTGTAGGCGTAAAGCCCCGGGGTGCCACCGGTCATGATGAACAGCACGTTATCGCCGCGGCGATAGCGGCCCTGTCGCAGGTCGGCCAGCAGCCCGGCGAAGGCCTTGCCCGAGTACACCGGGTCCACCAGCACACCTTCGCAGCGCGCCATCAGGCGCACCGCTTCGAGCATGGCCTGGGTCGGCAGCCCGTAGCCTTCGCCCAACTGGCTGCCATCGATGTTGATCGCACTCGCATCGAGGCTTGCAGCATGGCCCAGCAAGGCCAGCGCCTGGCGAGTCAACTGCAGGGTCGTGGCCGCCGCGGTCTGCTGGTCGGCCAGCACCGACCAGGACCTGACGCTCGCCGCACCCCGCCCCAGTACCTCGAACCCCGCCGCAAGCCCGGCATGGGTGCCGGCGCTGCCATTGGGAACCACGACCTCGTCGAATCGCACGCCCATCGCGGTTTCCTGCTGCACGATCTCTTCGGCGCAACGGGCGTAGCCCAGGCTGCCAAGCGGCGTGGAACCGCCGGTGGGAATGACCAGCACCTTGCGACCTGCCGCACGTAACTGCTGCGCGCGCGCCTCGGCCGCTGCCAGTGCATCGGCGCCCCTGTCCAGCACCTGCACCCTGGCCCCGAACAGCTGGTCGAGCAGCACATTGCCATTGAGCTCGTAATCGCGATCGGCCCTGGGCACCGCACGGCTGAGGATCAGTTCGCATTCAAGCCCCAGCCGGGCGCACACGGCGGCCGTCAACCGGGCGTGGTTGGACTGGATGCCGCCCACGGTGATCAGGGTGTCGACGCCGTTCTTCAGCGCCTCGCCCAGGTGGAACTCCAGTTTGCGCAGCTTGTTGCCGCCACCGCCGACAAGCATGTGGTCATCGCGCTTGAGGTACAGGCCGACACCCATGGCCGGCAGGCCCAGATGGTGCTCGATACGCTCGGCGCGTTGTATGCCGGTGGCGCCCTGCAGCAGATCGGCGCGCGCGAATGCGCCCAGCGCCTGGCTCAGTACATGTCGCATGGGATGACACCTCGTGCTCTGGTTCAATGCCACGGACTATAGGGATAAACTAAAGCGCAATAAACGCACGCCAGGTTAGCAATTGGCTCACTCAACATTAGTAATCATCACCTCTCGGATCACTCGATGAGCAAGCTCAGGCAGATGGAAGTATTTGTTGCCGTGGTCGAAGCCGGCAGCTTTGCCGGGGCGGCTGCCGCGCTGGGGATGTCGGCGGTGATGGTGGGGCGGCATGTCCAGAGCCTTGAGAAAACCCTGAACACCCGGCTGGTTCAACGCACCACACGCCGGCAGACCATAACCGGCGAAGGCCGCATCTTCTATGCCGAGGCCAGGACCGCCCTGGAGCAGGTCGCCTACGCCTACAACCGGGTAGAAGCCTCCAGCGACGCACCCAGTGGCCTGCTGCGGGTGACCGCGCCGATGACACTGGGGGTATCGCTGGTCGGCCCGCTGGTGACCGAGTTCATGCAGCGCTACCCGCAGGTTCAGGTCGAGCTGATCCTGAGCAACGAGGTGGTGGACCTCTACGAGAGTGCCTTCGACCTGGGCTTCAGGATCGCCGAGCTGGTTGACGCCAACCTGGTCTCGCAGCCCCTGCCGCCCTATCAGATGGTGATCTGCGCCGCCCCGAAATACCTCGAGAAGGCCGGCGAGCCGACAACACCGGAGGCGCTCCACGCCCACCGAATCCTCACCCACACCTCCTGGAACAACCGCTTTGCCTGGCCACTCAAGCAGGCTGGCAAAGAGGTGTTCTGGCCCGAGCAGGCGGTGCTTCGCAGCAACGATGGCCAGGTACTGCTGCAGGCCGCCATTGCCGGCAGCGGGATCCTGATGCAGCCGGACTTTCTGGTGGCCGCCGCGCTGGCGAACAAGGAGCTGGTGAGCATTCTGGGGGCGTATGTACCGGCCCACAAACCGGTGCAGATGGTGTATCCACGCTCGAAGAAGTCACTGCCCAAGCTCACTGCCTTCGTCGCGTTCATCCAGGCGCGGCTCGGCTTGCCGAGCCAGCCCTGATCGCAGGGCCGGCGGGCCGTCAGGCCTGCGCCGCGTCGCGCACCTGCATCAGCGCGAAGCCCAGCAGGTTCAGGCCGCGCCAGCGGTCCGGCCGGTGGGCGTTCTGGTCATCCTGCGCCAGGCCGATCCCCCACACCCGGTCCACCGGGCTGGCCTCCACGATCACCCGCGTGCCGGTGCCCTGCAGGAAGGCCCCCAGTTCCGCGTTCTGGGAAAACTTGGCCTGGTTGGCCCGCACCACGATCGCGAAGCGCTCCTGTGCCCACCGCGCCTCGTCGAACCCACGCACCTGGCGCCCGAGTGCCTTGGCCGCATTGGGATCGGTCGCCTCGATGATCCGTGCCCGCGTCTGTTCATCACCAAACAGCGCCGCCTTCTCGGCCATCATGTAGTGCTCGGCCGACTGGTACGACTGCCCGTCTACCTCGAACGGCGCCACGTACCACTGGCTGAAACACGAGGCGGTGACACCCTTGCGGCTCACCTGATGGCCCCAGAAGAATACGAACTCGGGCCTTTCGCCGGCCAGGTAGCGGGACACCAGGTCCTCGAGCATCTGTGAATCGTTCACGCTGATTGCCTCTCCAATAACACCATTGCAACGGTCATCCGGCCGCAGCACCGAACGGTGCCTGCCGGCCAGGACGGTGATACTACCGCGTAATGCAGCACCCGCTCACAGCGCCTCCAGAAATGCCTTCAACGCCTTCAACTCCACCCGGTCCAGCCCCAGCGCCTCGAACTGTGCCGAGGTGACAGGAAACAGCGGATCGCCCTGCTGCCCAGGCTTCGGCACCGGCCGCGGCATACCCACGTTGTAGAACGCCAGCACCTGATCGAGGCTGCTGGCGAAACCGTTGTGGAACCACGGGCCGGTGCGGCTCACCAGGCGCAGCGAAGGGGTGCGAAAACGCCCCACGTCCGCGGCCAGGCCGGTGACTTCATGGCGACCCAGGTCCTCGCGGCTGCGCCCGTAGAACGTCAGGCCGGCATTGTGAAAACGCTGGTCGCTCATTCCCGGCCCGAAGTGGCAGTTCATGCAGCGCGCCTTGGTGCGAAACAGGTGCAGCCCGTGTAGCTGCTGGTCACTCAGCGCAGCAGTGCGACCGCGCAGGAAGCGCTCGAACGGCGTGCGCTGCGCGACCCGCAACAGATCGCGCTGGTACGTCGCCAGGGCTGCGGCAATCTGCTCGGCACCCAGCGCCTGCCCGGGAAACGCCACGGCAAACAGTGCCGGGTAATCGGCGCTGGCGCGCAACCGGGCCACCAGTTCGTCGACGCTGAAGGCCATTTCCGCCGGATCGACGACCGGCATCAGCGCCTGGGTTTCCAGGCTGTCGGCGCGGCCATCCCAGAACAGCTGTGGGGCCAGGCCACTGGTGACCACGCTCGGCGCATTGCGCCGGCCTGGCGCACGCCCATGACCGAACGACACCCGGCGCCCATCGGCGAACGCCAGGTCCGGCTCGTGGCACGAGGCACAGGCGATCTGCCCCGACCGCGACAGGCGCGGGTCGAAGAACAGCGTGCGCCCCAGCGCTGCCTTCTGTTCGGTGTAGGGGTTGTGCGCAGGCGAGGGTGCACGCTCGGGCAGTGGCCCCAGCTCCTGCCAGGCCACGCCGGCGTCCACCTGCGGCGCCGGCCAGTGTGCCGGCGGGCGGCTGTAGGCCTCGCGCAGGCAGGCCGCATCAGCCGATGCACACAGGGGTGCGTGGTGCTGCGCCCACAGGGCCGGGCTGGCCAGCATGAGTGCGATGCCAATCAGGAACAGGCGCATCTCAGAAGGTGTACCCCACTTCCAGCCAGTACTGGCGACCCACTTCATAGGTCGACACCGAATTGCTGTTGACCGTGGCGTTGGCATTGACCGACTTCTTGTCGAGCACGTTGAACACGTCGACGTTGACGAAGATGGCCTGGTCCCGTGCGGTGGGGATACGCCAGCCCAGCCGCGTGTCCCAGGTCAGCGCCGCGTCGAATTTCTGCTCTTCCCACACATCCACCGAGGTGCCCCTGTAATCGACGTTGCGCCCGGTGTCGCCGATGCGCTTGTAGCCGGCCCGGTAGCGCCAGAAGTTGCTCCACTGCAGGTTGGCCTGGGGGATGTCGGTGATGGTGGTCAGGCGCGCCGTCCACGGTCGGTTGTAGTTGGTCGCCGGGCGGTCCTGGTAGTTGATGAAACTGCCCTGGTACTGGATCACGTCGTTCTGGTAGTAGGTGTCGTCGGCCTGCACGTAGCTGGGCGAGGAAGCCTTGCTGTCGGTCCAGTTCAGCGCCAGCTGGCCGCCGGTCTGCGTGCCCAACAGCGTCCAGCGCTGCATCGGCGTCACGGTCAGGGTGTAGGTGTCGGTCTCGCTCTTGCCGTCGTTGGTGTAGGTGGTGTAGTTGCTGGCCAGGTCAGGGTCGGTGGACGGCTGCCCCAGGGTGCGTCCGGACACCTGTACCACCTGGTCACGGCCCTTGCGGTTGACGTACTTGAGGCCGTACTCGATGCCGGCCCACTGCTGCACCACGCCCAGCATCAGCTCGTCGTCATAGGGGATGTCGAGCTGATTGAACAGCGTCTGGTTGCTGCCGTTGGACTTGGTCACCCAGGGTTTGTCGAGGCTCGCGCGGGTTTCGTTGAAGCGCAGGCGGTTGCGCCCGTCCTGCAACTGCCAGCTGGTGACGCTGCGGCCGTAGTAGCGGTTGGCACCGGCACTGAGCAAGGTGGTGCGGTCACCGAACACGTCGTACTCCAGGGAGAAGCGCGGTGCCCAGGTGGTCTTGTCCATGTAGTCGTCACTGTCCACGCGCACGCCGGGGCGCAGGGTCAGCTTGCCCAGGGTGATCTCGTCCTGCACCCAGCTGCCCCAGGTGGTGGTGGTGAAATCGAATTCGCCGGGGGCATAGCGGGTGCGGCTCTTCATGTACTGGCCGGCCCAGCCACTGACGGTCTCGCCCATGTTGCAGGCAACGGTATCGGTCACCCCCGCGCTGTTGGTACAGCTGTTGGTGGCGGCCGGGGCCACGTAGGTACTGCTGTCGGTGAGGCGCTCGTAGCGCACGTACTGGCGGGAGAACTCCAGGCCGGTCTGCGGGCGGTGAATGGCGCCCAGCCAGTCGAAGCTGCGCCAGTCGGCATTGAGCTTGTACTGCCAGGTGCGCTGCTGCTGTTCGATATCGCCCCAGCCCCCCTCCAGGGTGTTGGCGGTGGTCTTGCTGCCGATGCCCCAGTCCTTGGTGGTCGACTTGCGCCAGGTCCAGTAGTCGGCCGAGTCCGAGGTGCGGCTCTGTTCCTGGCGGCTCCAGGCCAGGGTCTGTTCGACGCGTGCCAGGTCGCCGTCCCACACGGTGCGCAGGTTCAACTGGGTACCGCCAACCTTGTTGTCATAGCCGGAGTTGGCGACGTTGGCCCGGAAGTAATGGCTCTCTTCGGGCGCGTGGGTCACGCTGGTCTCGACGGTGAGCCGGTCGCTGGCCTGCCACACCGACTTGAGGAAGTAGTTGTCGATGCGCCGCTCCTGCTTCTCCTTGTGATAGCCCATCTCTTCGACGTTGTTGTAGGAGTAGAGGCTCAGCGGAATGGTCGAGCGCTTCTGGCTGAAGTTGCCGATCAGGCCGAAGGTGTCGGTCAGGTGGCCTTGCAAGGTACCGCGCACGATGACCTTGTCGAACTCGGGCTGCTCGTCGGGCGAGCCGGAGTTCTCCATGCGCTGCTCTTCCGTCTCGTCGATGTGGTATTTGGTCCAGGCCGAGCGCGTGGTCTGTACCGAGAACTTGCCGTGCAGGGCCTTGGTCGGGGCGCGGGTCTGGGCGTCGATCACCCCACCGTTGAAGCCGCCATAGGCGGCCGGCACGTTGCTGTCCAGAACCGTGATGTTCTCCAGCAGGTCGGTGTCCAGCGCCAGGCCCTGGCTGCGCCCCGGCACCCTGTCCAGCAACTGCACGCGGTCTTCGGCCGGGTCGATGTCGTTGTTCATGTTGATGCCGTCGACCAGGAAGGCGTTCTGGTAGAACGCCGCGCCGTTGATGCTGATGTTGGCCGGGGCGATTTCTCCGGGTGTCTTGCTGCTGAGCTGGTTGTCGTCGAACTGAACGTTGGGGTGGCTGCGCAGCAGGCTGGTGATGTCGCCGTTGCCGGCCGGCATTGCCTCGATAAGCTCGCGATCGATATGGGTTTCACCCTGTGGCAGCAGCGCCCGTTCGCGGACCTTGGTGTTTTCCAGCTGGATCTGGTCGGCACGCGGACGCACCACCCGTTGCAGCAGCAGCGCGTCGTCGCCGATATGCACCCATTCCAGGTCGCTGCCCTTGAGCAGGATCGCCAGCGCCTGATCGGCGCTCAGCTCGCCACGCACCGGCGGGGCACTGAGGTTGCCCAGCAACTGGCTTTCGACACTGATCTGCAGGCCGGTCTGCTGCCCCAGCGCCATCAGCGCAGAGCCCAGCGGCTGGCGCGCGATATCGATGCTGTGGCGCGCCGGCTCGTCATCGGCCAGCACCGGCAACGACACTGCCAGCCCCACTGACAGCAACAGCAGGCGCGCACTGCGCCGACGACCCTGCAACGACTCTTGGGTGCGAATGGACATGCTCTGGTGAACTCCCCGTGCGGCGCGAACGATACGCGCCTGTAAATGAGAATCTGTACGATTAACTCAGCGGGGCAATAAACGAACGGCGATGGGGAATTTCCAGAACTTCGTGAATTTATTTTTTCCCAGGCGGCGAAGCGCGCTCACGGATGACCGTAATGTACGGCCCCCATTGCGTCAGCTGCCCGCCCAGCGGGGCGATGGCCAGTTGCAGCGCGCTACCTGGCGACCGCAGGTTCAGCGACGCGGTGATGCGCCGCTGGCCCAGGGCACGGTCCTGCAGCAGCAACACGCCGGGGTAATACGCACGCAGTTGTTCGATGACTTCGGCCAATGGACGGTCGTTGACCAGCAACTGCCATTGGCGCCATGCCGCAACCTGCTCCAGCTGCACCCGGCTGCGCTGCGCCGGGCCCTGGTTCAGCCCCACGCGCAGACTGTCGCCCGCGCCCAGCGCCGGCACTGCCAGTTCGCCGCGCCTGTCACGCACCTGCACCGAGCCGCTCTGCACTGCTACCGACACCGCGCTGCGGCTCAGGTCCACATCGAACGCCGTGCCGGTGACGGTCACCTTCACGTCTTCGGCCTGCACCGTGAAGGGCCGCGCGGCGTCATGGCTGACCTCGAAGAATGCCTGGCCCTTGAGCAGCGTGACCGCACGCGCACCCGGCTCGAACGCCACGCGGATGGCGCTGTCGCTGCCCAGTTCGATGTGGCTGCCGTCGCTCAGGCGCACCTGCCGGTGCTCGCCCGCCGTGCTGCTGTAGTCGGCCGGCGGTGCACGCCCCACCAGCAACAGCACACAGGCCGCCAGCGCGCTCGCCGCCAGCGCCCGGCGTGGCCAACTGCGCCGGCGGGCTGCCATGCGCGGTGCGGCGGGCACCTGATGCGCCGTTGGTGGCTCCAGCGGGTCGATGCCGGCGCTCAGCATCCAGACCTTTTGCACCTTGCGCCAGGCCGCCGCATGGCGTTCGTCAGCGGCCAGCCAGCGCGCATGGGCCTGGTGCAGCAGCACGTTGTCCGGTTCGGCATTGCATTGCAGCAGCCAGTCCATGGCGGCCTGCCACACCGGGTCGTCCTTCAGCGAGCCGGGCGTTCGGCAAGACGGGGTGGTATCAGTCATCGGCCAGATGCTCCGCACAGTGGGTCAGTGCGTCACGCACCAGTTGGTGCGCCAGACTAGTCGAAATATTCAAGCGGGCGGCAATTTCCTGAAAAGTCATGTGCTGCAAGCGGTGCATGTGAAAGGCCTGCCGCGCCCGCTCCGGCAGCAGCGCCAGGGCGTCCTGCAGCACACGCAACTGATCGCGGTGCAGGGCCTGGTGCTCCGGCGACGGTGCGCTCGACGGCAGCTCATCGAGCCGTTCGCCGCCATCGGGCTGGCGGTTTTCCAGGGTCGTGCGGCGCAGCAAGTCGAACGACAGGTTGCGCACGATGCGGTACAGGTACCCCACCGGATTGCCCAACTGCGCACCGGCGTCGGCCTGCCCGCAGAAACGCAGCCAGGCCTCCTGCACCACGTCCTCGGCCTGCGCACGGCAGCCGACGATGGGTGCCGAATAGTCGACCAGCGCAGCACGGTGGGAAAGGTACAACTGGAGTTTATCGCTGGGGCAGGACACGGCGACGACCATTGAAGGCAGGAGCGGGTTGGGAGGGCCGCTATTCTGCATTCAATTGCGAATGATTATCAACTGAAATATCAGACCTGCTACTGCGCCTTAAGCTGAGCTAGCCCGCCACCACCGCGGGTTCATGCACTGTCACCCGGTTGCGCCCGCCGTGCTTGGACAGGTACAGCGCATGGTCGGCCCAGGCAATCAGTTCGGCGTGGCTGCTGGAGGGCTGGCTCAGATCGGCCACGCCCAGGCTGATGGTGAAACGGATGTCCTGCCCCTCATGGCTGACGCTCAGGCGTTCGACCGCCTTGCGCAGGCGCTCGGCAAAGATCAGCGCGCCGGCCTTGTCGGTGTCCGTCAGCACAACGCCGAACTCTTCGCCACCGTAACGGCCGGCCACGTCGCTGTCACGGATCTGCTCGCGAACCACCCTGGCCACCTGGCGAATGACGGCATCGCCCGCCGGGTGGCCATAGGTGTCGTTGACCCGCTTGAAATGGTCGATGTCGAACATCACCAGGCTGGTGGCATTGCCATAGCGCTGATTGCGCGCATGCGCCAGTTGCAGGCACTCCTCCCAATGCCCGCGGTTGTACAGGCCGGTCAGGCAATCGGTGCTGGACAGCTTCTGCAACTGCGCGTTGGCGGCCTGCAACTGGTGGCGGTTGGTGGCCACATCGGTCACGTCGTAGATCACCAGGCAGATCTGGCGGATCTCGCTGTCGGTGGAGCGCAACGGCAGCAGCGTGGTGTTCTGGTACATGAAATCCACCTGGCCGGTGATCGGCTGGTAGTTCTTGAACCGCACCAGGTACGGGCGCTGCTCCCAGATGGTGAAAGCCGGGGTGCCCAGGGTCGCGACGCTGTCCACCTTGTGGCTGAACCATTGCCGGTCGACCTCGGGGAACAGGCTGAAGAAGCACTGGTTGTAGGCATCCCTGGGCTGCACCCCCGAGCGGTTTTCCATGAAGGTGTTCCACACCTGCACCCGATGTTCGCGGTCGAGCACCACCACGCCCACATCGATGCTCTGCACGATGCTCAGCAGCCAGTGAAATTCCTTCAGGTCGATAGGATCGCGCATGGGCTCAGTTCATCAGGTAGGCAAGTTTATGGGTCAAGCGCTCGATGGAGTCTTCGGTGAACAGCAACAGCAGGTCGAAACGGATATCGTGCCCTTCCAGGCTGTAGCTGATCTCGACCGCCAGGGTTTTCTGCCAGCGTTGGCCGTTGACCTGGATAAGCTCGTCGATGGTGCCGTGCTGGCCGAGGATCTGCGGGTGGCCCTGGGAGAACACCACGTCGATCTGCTCGGCAATGCTGCTCAGGCACGCACCGATCAATACGCTGGAGAAGTCCAGCAACAGCTCCATGTCGGAATACTCGATGCTCTGGTGGCGCATCAGCTTGGCCATGTCGGCGATTTCCGAATCGTGGAACATCAGCAGGGCCTCGCCGGCGATGCCGCTGCCGATGAAGCCCTGGCAGATTGCCGTGAGCCGCTGGCTGCTGCCCGCGTCGGCCAGCGCCATGTGCAACTCGCCCACCTCGAAGAGGTTGACGCTGGGCACCGGCAACTGCACGAACACGCCCAGCACCTTGGCGATCAGGGCCGCGGCGCGGCCGATGGCGACGTTGACCGTTTCGCTGAACACCTCGCGAAAGCCGATGACGGCAGTCGCCGCGCCGGCCAGCGGTGTCGCCGAGCGCTCACCCAACAGCCCCAGCTGGGCCAGCAGGCGGCGCAGCTCGTCCTGGTCGAAGGGTTTTTTCAGAAACGCCAGCGCGCCCAGGTCCAGCACCCGGCGCACGGCCTCTTCCTGCACATCGCCCGAGATCACGATGACCTTGGGGCTCAGGCCTTCGTCACGCAGCGCAGCCAGCACCTGGTAGCCATCCATGGTGGGCATGGTCAGGTCCAGCAGCACCACCTGGCCCAGGCCGCGGCGTATGGCATCCATGGCCTGGCGCCCGTCGCTGGCCTCGGTAACCGTTACCGGCCAGTTGGCGGGCAGCGCGCGCAGGACCTGCTTGCGGGCCACCATGGAGTCATCGCACACCAGCAAGGACATCGTTGACACAGACGGGGCGCTCATCGAGTGAATATCAATATAAAAAGTAATGGCATCATGCCATGATCCGACGCCAGGTTCTACGTACCTGCGGCGTCAGCGGTGCTGAGCGAATCCACTTGCACATTCCCTGCCAGGCCATCGCGCAGCATCTGCACGAATGCCTCCCGCGCCGGATGTCGCCCCGCCCCCTCGTGCCAGTAGAACAGGTTGTCGACCGCCTTCAGGTCGGCGAACTCGTGCCCGATCCACCCTGCGCCCTGGCGGTACTGCTCGTAGATGCCGCGCGGCACCAGTGACACCCCGGTGCCGGCGCTGACGCAGCTGACTATCGCACCGTAGCTGCCGATGCCCACGATGGGCAGCTTGTGCCCCTGGGCCTGCAGCCAGTGCTCCAGTGCCGCCCGATACGGACAGCCTTCAGGCCACATGAACACGGCCTTGCCCACCAGGTCCGCGGCGCTGCGCAGCGGACCCAGTGACGGTGCGCCGATCAGCAGCAGGTCTTCCTGGTACATCAGGGTGCGGCGCAGGTGCGGGCGCTCGACATCCACCGCCACGATCGCACCATCGAGACGGTGGTTGAGCACATCGTCGAGCATCTGCGACCAGGTGCCGGTGCTCAGCTCCAGCGTCACCTCGGGATAGCGCGCATGGTACTGCGCCAGAAACCGCGGCAGGCGCCCGCTGGCCGAGGACTCGATGGCGCCGATGCGCAAGCGTCCGGATGGTTTGGCGGACGGCGCCAGCGCCTGCCTGGAGGCCTCGGCCAGGGCCAGCATCTGCGTGGCATAGGGCAAGAAGGTTTCCCCCGCCGGACTGATCACCAGCCCGCGCCCGCGGCGATGGAACAACGGCACGCCCAGCTCGGCCTCCAGCGCCTTGATCCGCGCCGTGATGTTGGACGGCACGTAGTGCAGCACCTCGGCCGCACGGGCAATGCTGCCGGTATCGTGGACGGTCTTGAACATGCGGATCTGCATCAGCTCCATACATCACCCAAAGTGAACGATTGGCTCAGTATAAGTCGATTGTAGTGAGCAGTAGGCGTTCCGATACTGAGCGCACCCGCCCTTCGGAAGCCCACCCCATGACCCGCCCCAGCTCACTGAAAATCGCCTGCGCCGTACTCTTCGTGCTGCTGTGCTGGGCCTACTCGCCCACCGGCATCCGCCTGGGCTTGCAGGGCTATGCGCCCACGCACCTGGCGCTGGCGCGCTTTATCGTGGCGTCGCTGTTCATGGCGGTCATCGCGCTGCTGCGCGGCATCACCCTGCCCCGGCTCAGGGACGTGCCCACCCTGCTGTTGCTTGGCCTGTTCGCGGTCAGCCTGCACCATGTGGCCATCAACTACGGCCAGCGCGGGGTCAGCGCCGGGGCGGCCAGTGTGCTGGCGCAGTCCACGCCGCTGTTCAGCCTGCTGATCGCGCACTGGGTGTTCAAGCAGGTGGCCGGGGCCTGGCATTGGGGCTGCCTGCTGCTGGGCATGGCCGGCGCGGTGATCGTGGTGGCCGGCGATCGCGGGCTCGGTCAGTTCGACCCGCACGGGTTGCTGATTCTGGTGGCGGCATTGTCGTGGAGCATCTATTTCGCCCTGCAGAAACACCACGGCCACCGCTACGACGCGCTGACCATCACCTGCTACACCGTATGGTCGGGCACTGCATTGCTGATGGTGTACCTGCCGGGGCTGCTCGACGACCTGGGCCACGCGCCGTCCCAGGCCAACACTGCGGTGCTGGTGCTGGGGGTATTCCCCAGCGCGCTGGCCTACCTGGCCTGGGCCTGGGTACTGCGCCACTGCGAAGTCACCCGGGTGACCCTGGCGCTGTACCTGATACCCGCCTTCGCCATGCTGATCGCCGCAGCGCTGCTGGGCGAGCGGCCCTCGGCTTCGGTGATGCTGGGCGGGCCGTTGGTGCTGATCAGCGTGCTGGCGCTGAACCTGAGGCCGCCTCGGCTGCCGGTTCAGCCGGGTCGCCAAACTTCACATTGAAGTAGTCGAGCAGGGTCTGGCCACGACGCAAGGTACTGCGCACCTCTTCGCTCTGCGCCAGCAGTTCGGCGCTGGGCCTGGCATGCTGTTCAGCCGGCAGCGGCGTCGACCACGCCTTCACCTCAGGAGGTATGCCCGCCTTGGGCCGGTTGTTGACCCAGTGCGAGATATGGCACGGCAAGGTCCAGCCGCCGAAGGCCTGCACAAACAGAAAGCCAAACCAGTGCTGCCACCACGGGAAGTTGTCGCGATAGCCCTGGCGGGCCATGTGGAAGAACGCCACGGTGCCCTCCTCGAACTCTTCATCGGGCGCTGGCGGCAGGCTCGCCGGGCCCTCTTCCATGTACACCCGGATCGCTTCCCATTCGGCAATCGCCGCGCCCAGGTGGCCGCTGGGCACGTTGATCCACAGCACATTGCCGGTGTCGGCCTGACGCAGGCAGAACATCAGGTTGAAGGCGGGCAGCACGGCGTACTCGGTGACGGTGCGCCCCGCGCTGACGCAGGCGATCACCGACTCCCACGGCACGAAGATCGGCGCCGCGCCCCGAGTGGGCACGAACGCCACCTCGCGGCGCTGGCGGTTGAAGCGTATCGGCGGGTGAATCGTCACCTCGCGCATCACCCGCCAGAACATCCCCGCATACAGCAACGACAGGCAGGCGATGAAGCCCCAGATGAACCCGTTGGCCATGAAGTCGGCGAAGGTGCTCCAGAACGGCTCCACATGGCGGCGTGCCCAGGAGCCGAGCAAGGCAGTGAGCATGAAACAGGTAACCACGCCCATCACCGAGGCGATGCCGCAGCGCGCCATGAACTCGAAGTTGCCCTGGCCGATGGCAAAGTCCAGGTACACCTCGTTGGATTCGCGGTGCAGGTTGCGGCTGCTGTAGGCCGGCATGCCGGTGGGGATCGGCAGGGGCGAGAGGTAGACGATCTCGGTGCCGGCCACCCGCTCGAAGTCACCGGCGTGGGGCAGGCGTTCGTATTTGCTGTCGGTCATCGAGCTATTCCTCTTCCAGCGTCAATGGCCGCGCCATGTCTTTGATCCAGTGCCACAGGATGTAGAAGATGGGGCTTGCGCAGCAGACACCGATCAACAGCAGCCCGACAGCATTGTTGAGCAGCTGGCGCGGGTTGCACTCCAGGGGGCCGCTGTTGCCCTTGCCCATGCGCACACAGCCATGCTCCGGATAGGCCATGACATAGGCGCCCCAGGCAAACAGCGCGGCCAGCAGGGCGAACAGCAGCATCAGGCCCACCTCGGTATCGCGATTGCCCAGGCGCTCCCAGCGTTGCGCCAGCCGCAGGTTCAGCATGCGTCGACTTCCTTGTTCATACAGGCTCCTATGAAAAACGGCGCACAGTATCACGCAAATAGTCGTCGAGCAGTTTTACATCGCCGTGGGGCCTGGGCAGTGCCGGGGCGGCTCCCCCTCGTGCCAGCTCGCTCTCGATGAACTGGTGCAGCAGTACGCGGCGAGGCCCGTAATCGGCTTCGCTGGCGATGCGTTTGACGCGAAGCAGCTCGTCCAGGTCGGCCAGCAGCAGCGGGTCGTGCAGGGTCGCCTCCACCAGTTGGGCGAACGCGGTGGGCGGCATGCCCAGGCCCTGTTCGATCCAGCGCACCGCCAGCAACGGGCGCAATACGTAGAGGTACTTCTTCAGGCGCACCTCTTCGCCCTGCAGGTAGATGCGAAAGTTCTTGGTGGCCATCGACAGGTAGTGGTGAAACGCCGCCTGCGGCGAATGGAACTGCCTGGCCAGGCCGCGCAAGGCTTGCAGCGCCCCCGGCTCGGCGCGGTACACCAGCGGCGAGTCGAGCCATTCGAGCAGGGTCGGGTTGGCATTGCGCAGCAGGCGCAGGGTCTTGCGCAGCTCCCAGCCACTGATGTCGAGTTCGTCGGTGAGCGGGCGCTCGATCACGTCGCGTGGCTCGTCGATGCGCAGGTACCAATCCTGGCGGTGCACGTAGATGAAGCGCACGTCGAAGTCGCTGTCGGTGGAGGCAAAACCCCAGGCGCGGCTGCCGGATTCGCAGGCGTAGAGCACGCGCACGTCATGCTCGCGCTCGATGCGTTGCAGTTCTTCGAGTACCCAGCTGCGCATCGCACTGGGCAGGGGGTGACGGTCTTCCATGTTCATGTTCGAATCCTCGTTGTACCCCTTCGCCGGCAAGGCCGGCGAAGAGGCCGTCAGCCTTTCACACACACCACCTGACGCAACGTGTGCACCACTTCCACCAGCTCGCGCTGCGCCGCCATCACCGCATCGATGTCCTTGTAGGCCATCGGGATCTCGTCGATCACGTCCTTGTCCTTGCGGCACTCCACATGCGCGGTGGCGCGCACCTGGTCCTCAAGGGTGAAGGCCTGTTTGGCCCGGGTACGGCTCATGACCCGCCCGGCACCGTGGCTGCAGGAGCAGAACGATTCCTTGTTGCCCAGGCCGCGCACGATGAAACTCTTCGCGCCCATCGAGCCCGGAATGATCCCCAGCTGGCCCTTCTGCGCCGACACCGCGCCCTTGCGCGTCACCAGGATCTCCTGGCCGAAGTGCTGCTCTTTCTGCACGTAGTTGTGGTGGCAGTTGACCCCCTGCAGGTTGGCCTCGAACGGCTTGCGGATGACCTGGCGCGTGGCCTCGATCACCGCGTGCATCATCAGCGCACGGTTCTGCCGGGCAAAGTCCTGGGCCCACTCCACCGCCTGGACGTAGTCGTCGAAATGGCGGCTGCCTTCCTCGAAGTACGCCAGTTCCTTGTCCGGCAGGTTGGCGATGTGCTGGCGCATGTCGGCCTTGGCCAGCTCGATGAACAGGTTGCCGATGGCATTGCCCACGCCCCGCGAGCCGCTGTGCAGCATGAACCACACGCGGTCGGCCTCATCCAGGCACACCTCGATGAAGTGGTTGCCGCCGCCCAGGGTGCCCAGGTGCTGGCGATTGTTGGTCTTCTGCAGTTGCGGGTACTTGTCGGTGATCGCCTTGAAACGCCCGGCCAGGGCCGACCACGCCTGATCGGCGACGGTCGGTACGTGGTTCCACGCGCCCTGATCGCGCCGGCCGAAGGTCTTGCCGTGGGGCACTGCCTTCTCGATGGCGCTGCGCAGCCCTTGCAGGTTGTCGGGCAGGTCGGCCGCCACCAGCGAGGTGCGCGCCGCGATCATGCCGCAGCCGATGTCCACGCCCACCGCCGCCGGGATGATCGCGCCCAGGGTAGGGATCACGCTGCCAATGGTCGAGCCCTTGCCCACGTGCACATCGGGCATCACGGCCAGGTGCTTGAAGATGAACGGCAGGCGCGCGGTGTTCATCAGTTGCTGGCGTGCGTCCTCGTCCACCGGCACGCCCTGTGTCCAGAGCTTGATCGGTTTGCCGTTGGCCACTTCGAGGATGTTCATGTGTTTCATCTCAATTGTCCTTGTAGCCCGCCAGGCCCGAAGGCCTGGCAGGTGTCATGCGGTTTTCAGGCTGACCAGCCCATTCAACACCTGATCCAGCCCGCCGAATACCGAAATCCGGTCGATGCGCTCGGCCACCCGCTCCAGGGTTTCCAGCTCCTTCAGGCGCAGGGCCGTCGGGTTGTCTTCCATGACCTTGGCGGTGTTGAGCAGCGAACGGGTCGCCGAGGTTTCCTCGCGGCGCCGGATCACGTTGGCCTGGGCCGCCTTCTCCGCCTCCACCACTTGCGCCAGCAGGGTCTTCATTTCACCCGGCAGAATGATGTCGCGCACGCCCAGGCCGCTGACCTCGATGCCGCTGCCCACCAGTTTCTCGGCCAGGTACTGGCTGACGGTGTCGTCGATCAGTTGCTTGTTCTCCAGCAGCTCGTCGAGGGTACGCGTGCCCACGGCCGCACGCAGGCCGAACTGCACCTCGCGGTACAGGTGCTCCAGCGGTTTGCTGAGGCTGGCGAAGGCCATCAGCACGTCGCTGTAGCGCCAGTTGGCCGCCAGGTTCAGGCGCAGGCTGACCTTGTCGCGGGTGAGGATCTCCTGGCCGCTGACCTCCAGCGACTGGATGCGCATGTCGACCATGTCGACGCTCACCTGGCGGTTGAAGCGCCAGAAGCCGTACTGACCGGCCGGCAGCAGCTCGACAACTGCGCCATCGACCTTGAGCACGCCCACATGGAAGGCCGGCACCGGCGCCAGCAGCACCGCATCCAGCCCGGCCAGGGTGCGACCGCGCAGCTTGGGCTGGCCGAGCTGGCCGAGCAGGGTCGGCTCCAGGCGATAGCTGTGGGTCAGGTCGATGCGCTGCAGGGTCTGCGCGCTCTGGCCCTTCCAGTACAACTGGCGGCTGCCCGGTGGCAGCAGTTCCGCCAGTGCGCCATCCTCGAAACGCAGGCCCACTTCGTGTTCGGCCAGGTCCATGCGCTCGAAGTACTGATCCACCACCGCCGGCTCGCTCTGGCGCAGGTAGCCGGCCAGGCGGTGCTCGAAGCGCGGGGTGTTGAGACTGAAGGTTTCCACCGTCAGCCGGTTATGCAGGTCAAAGCGCTGATGCACGCCCGGTTCCAGGATCGACACGAAGTCGCCCTCGCAGAACAGCAGGCCGCGTTCGTTCTTTTTCACGATGAAGCGCTTGAGCAGTTTCATTCTGTATTTCCCTTTCAATGAATTCCGTGGTGCCGGTGCTGCCGGTACGCCGAGCGCTGCAGGTGGGGCCTGGGGGGAGGTGCACGCGCCGGGACATCAGAGTCCTTTGCCGACCGAGTCCTTCGGTCCGACGTTGCGCCTTGCCCCGGGCCCGGCCAGCAGGCCGGGCGTACCAGCGGTGGCGGGGGCGTCCTTCGCGACAGTCAGCCATCCTGGCTGCAAGTGCGTTGCCCTCGCCTCACCGGCGGGTGTTACGGGTACAGCTACCGTGGAGGGTATGTAACGAGTTCTAGGCTCGTTGGCGGCCCCATCCGGGGTTGCGCCAGCGACCGGTCGTTGCGGCGGCGGCATGCACGACACCAACACCAGGGGTGGGCTCGTGCACCGGTGGGGTTGTGAACCCCGACCCGTTGGCCTGCTTGGCGATGCGGTCGAAAGCGTTATTGCGAGGGGCGTGCCAGGTTTCGTAAAAGCGCTAGAATTTATTTTCAACTAATTGATTTATAAGTGTTTTATTTTCATCTTCGTTAAATCAACCTGCGCACCGGGCAAATGCTTGAGGGCTTTTATGTATACTTTTATCTCTTCATTTATCCAAAAAGATAAACAGCATGCACAAGCGCAGCGTTGCCATCGGCTTCATCGGTACCACCCTCGACCGCAACGGAAAGGGTGCCGCGCGCTGGAACAAGTGGCGGCCCACCGTCGCGCTGTGCCAGCAGCCTGATCTTTCGATCGACCGCCTGGAGCTGATTCACGGCAAGAGCGAACGTGATCTGGGCCTGGCCGAGCGCCTGCGCGAGGATGTACTCAGCGTGTCGCCCCACACCGAGGTGCGCCTGCACCGCTTGGCTCTGCACAACCCGTGGGATTTCGAAGAGATGTACGGCGCGCTGCATGACTTCGCCAGCAGCTACCACTTCGACACCGAGCACGAGGACTACCTGGTGCACATCACCACCGGCACCCACGTTGCGCAGATCTGCTGGTTTCTGCTGACCGAGGCGCGCTACCTGCCGGCGCGACTGGTACAGACCTCGCCGGCGCGCGGCAAGGAAGAAGAGCGTGACCCGGCCGGCACCAGCACGCTGATCGACCTCGACCTGTCGCGCTATGACCACATCGCTTCGCGCTTTCAGCGCGAGCAGGCGCACAGCCTGGCGTTTCTCAAGGCCGGCATCGCCACGCGCAACGTGGCGTTCAACCACTCCATCGAGCAGATCGAGCGCGTCGCCCTGCGCTCCACCGCCCCGATGCTGCTGGTGGGGCCGACCGGTGCCGGCAAGTCGTTCCTGGCCCGGCGCATCCATGAACTCAAGCGCACGCGCCACCAGCTGGAGGGCCGCTTCGTCGAAGTGAACTGCGCCACGCTGCGCGGCGACGGCGCCATGTCGAGCCTGTTCGGGCATATCAAGGGCGCCTTCACGGGAGCACAGAACGCCCGCGACGGCCTGCTGCGCGCCGCCGACGGCGGCATGCTGTTTCTCGACGAAATCGGCGAACTGGGCGCCGACGAACAGGCCATGCTGCTCAAGGCCATCGAAGAGAAGCGCTTCTTCCCGATGGGCGCAGACAACGAGGTGCAAAGCGACTTCCAGCTGATCGCCGGCACCCACCGTGACCTGCGCAAGCAGGTGGCCGAAGGGCTGTTTCGCGAAGACCTGTATGCGCGCATCAACCTGTGGACCTTCGAACTGCCGGGGCTGGCCGGGCGGCGCGAAGACATCGAGCCGAACATCGATTTCGAACTGCAGCGCCACGCCCGCGAACAGGGCCGCAACGTGCGCTTCAACCTTGAAGCCAAGCGCCAGTACCTGGCGTTCGCCCATTCACCGCAAGCACGCTGGGCCGGCAACTTTCGCGAGCTGTCGGCCTCGATCACGCGCATGGCGACCCTGGCCGACAGCGGACGCATCGACGAGCCCCTGGTCAGCGAAGAGATCTCCCGGCTGCAACGGGCCTGGGGGGTTGCCGCGCCCACCGAGCCGTTGCTTGAAGGGCGTGAGCTGGACCTGTTCGACCGCCTGCAACTGGAGGCCGTGCTGCGGGTGTGTCGCGATGCCCGCTCGCTGTCCGACGCAGGGCGCCAGCTGTTTGCGGTGTCGCGCCAGGACAAGGAAAAACCCAACGATGCCGACCGCCTGCGCAAATACCTGGCGCGCTTCGAACTGGACTGGAACCAGCTGCGCAGCTGAGCTGCCATGCTAGAATCCGCGCCCCGGCCGTATTGGCCGGCACACTTTCCCTTCCACCGAAAAAGGACTCTCGGTCTTGTCGTTCATGACATCTCCTCGTCTGCACTTTGCCACCCTCAGCCTGTTCACCGCCCTGAGCCTTACCGCCACCGCCAGCTTCGCCGACGAAGACGAGGCCGTTGCCAAGGGCCGCTGGCAGGGCCTGGCCGGCATGGCCAACCTCTACCTGAACGATGCCGACGCACAGGAATTCATCGATGCCGGCGACAAGGAGAAAAGCGAGCACGACAACATGGCTGGCGCCCTGGCCTATTACCTGACGGCCGCACGCCTGGACCCGAAGAACGCCTATGCGTCCTACCAGGCCGGCGCCGCCCTGGCCTCGATGGAGAAGTTCGATCTGGCTGGCGACCTGCTCGACCAGGCCCGCGAGCGCGGTTTCTGGCAGGCCGTGATCCTGCGTGACGACGACGAGCTGGAGAGCATGAAGGACGCACCGGCCTACAAGAAACTGCTGCAGAGCGCCGAGGCCAACTACGCCAAACAGGCCAAGGATGCCGGTGCGGCGGCGTTCAGCATCCCCGAAGGCAAGGCCCCGGCCGGCGGCTGGCCGGTAGTGGTGTGGTTGTCCGGCTACGGCACCGAAGGCAGCAAGGGCATTCGCATGCGTGAAGAGCTGGTGGGCGAACGCGCCGTACTGGTGGGCGTGAACGGCACGCTCAAGCGCGACGAGGGCCAGTTCATGTGGCAGCAACACTCGGTCGAGCCGACCGAGAAAGCCGTGGCGGCCGCGCTCAAGGCCCTGGAAAAGCAGACCCGCATCGACCGCTCGAACGTGGCGCTGATCGGCTTTTCCCAGGGCGCCGAACATGCGGCGCACCTGATCGCCGAATACCCGCAGCATTACAGCGGCGCAGTACTGCTGTCGCCGGGCGGCTTTCGCATTCCATTCGCCGTGCAGAAGGCCAAGGACAAGCGCATCGTGATCGTGCACGGCGCCAAGGAGCATTCGAGCAACCTGGAACTGACCGCAACCACGCAGAAGGCGTTCGAAGGCAGCAACCCGGTGCAAAGCCACGAACACCCGGCCGGGCACACCTTCCAGGATGACTGGGAAACGGCGTATCGCGGGTACCTCGATTACGCGTTGGGGCTGACCCCGGCGGGCTGACTACAGCGCGGCTTTCGCCAGCAAGGCCGGCTCCTGCAGGGTTGGGATAAACGGCAGGAGTCAGCCATGCTGACGAAGAACCCTTCGAGATCTGTCCAAAAGTCCTACAGCAGGCCCCAAAAAACCATTCTATGCTTGCACCTGAGTTCGACGCCCCTGTGGCTCGAAGCTGGGGGGCTGTTATCGATGCACCGGGGCGCCGCAAGCCAATCCCGACACCGATACAGCCCCTCTTTTTTTTGCCTCAGCGCAGCCCCAACTGCCCACGCAGGTAGTCATACAGCCCCGACGCACTCTTGCGATAGCCATCAGCCGTCAGGTGCACCAGGTCGCCTCGCGCCAGCCCCTCTGCCTGCCACCGCGCAATCGAGCACTCCCCGCCCATGTAGGCCTGCCAGTCCCAGAACAGCACGTTGGCCTGGCGTGCCACCTGGCGCTGGATCTGCACCACCTGCGGCAACGACTGCGGGCGCCGCGTCGCGCAGGTGCGCGCGCCACGCTGCTTGATCGAGTCCGAAGGCCCCACCAGCAGGATCACCGCCCGTGGCTGCACCCGCTTGAGCTGGGCCACGGTACGGCGCAACTGGTCACGGTACTTGGCCATGTCCAGGGTGTTGTCGAACGCCTCGTTGGTGCCATAGGCCAGAATGATCAGGTCCGGGCGCAGGGCCTTGAGGTTTTCCTGCCAGCCAGCCTGCCATTTGTCCTGCACCTCCAGCCGCGCACCATTGATGCCCAGGGCCGAATAGGTCACCCCGGCGTTCTTCTGGCCCTGGATGTACCAGCCACCCAGCACCGTGCCCGGGTGGGCATTCAGGCTCATGTCCACCGGCAGGCTGATGCTGTTGAGCGGCGGGCTGAAGCGCCACTGCCCGTTGCTTGCGGCCAGCATCACGCGGCGCGCCGCGTTCTGCCCGCCACGGGCGGTAAGGCTGCTGTTCTCCCGCGCCTGGTACAGGGCCGAGATACGGTAGCGCTGGGCACTGGGCTCGCGCGCCTCCAGGCGCACGCTCGGGTTCGCCGCCAGCGGTACCGACAGGTAGCCCCCCAGCGGGAACTGGGTGCTTTGCTGGTTGCGCGCCGACACCAGCTCCCACTGGCGCCTGGCCGTCTTGAGGATCAGGTTGTCGTAGCGCGTGCCAGGTACCGGTGTCGCCGCCACAAAGCCTATGCCGCCATCGCCGTACTGCGACTGCAGCAGGCGACGCATCTCGCCGCTGAACAGGTCGGCGGCAGTGTGCGAATCTCCGAATTGCACGATATTGACCGGTGTGCGACTGGAGGTGCGCAGCTTGCCGGCCAGCACCGCAAGGTTGCCGTCACGGCTGCCGGTCGCCTTCTGCTGCACGGCGAGGGGGCGCGCGGCCGGCGCGTTGACCGCCGCCACCGGGCTGCAGCCCGGCAGCGCGCAGATAAGCGCCGCCAGCACCAGGATGTTGTGCGCTCGGCGCATGCTCAGTGTCCCGTTACGGTCAGGCCCGGGAAGGCGATCATCGACAGTACCTGCTCGGCGATCAGCTTCTGGCCCGTGGTGGTGAAGTGGATGCCGTCGTCGACACGGGTCTTGACCCGTTTGCCCTGGCTGTTCTGCAGGGTATAGGAGAACTCGTCGGCCTGGTAACCGAGCACGCCGTTGGCCGACACGTAATGCTGCTGGTACAGCTGCGCCTGGCTTTCATACAGCCCGCTGAGATAGGCCATGGCCGTCGACAACCTGGGCTTTTGCATGTTGGGCGGGCCGACCCAGATCACCTGCACATTGTGCGCGCGGGCCTCGTCCAGGATCCGGTCGATGCGCTTGCGGTACAGCGCCTCCCACTCAGGCGATTTGAAACGCAGGAACGGCTTGCCCTTGGACTCGGGCATGTCCCACGGGTCGTTCGGGCCCAGGAACACCACCATCAGGCGGATGTTGGGGTGATTCTGCAGCGTGTCGGACACCGTCTGCGGCCAGTTGAAAAAACCGGGGTACGCCAGGCCCGTGCTCTGGCGGCTGAGGTTGACGCTCTTGATCTGGTAGCGCTTGAGCAAGGTGTTGGCCAGGTGCGGCGCCACGCCCTGCATCAGCGAGTCGCCCACCAGGAACACTTCGTCGCCAGCCGCCAGGCTCACGGCCTTGGGCGGCTGCCCCGGCACCAGCGGTTGCGCCGCCACCTTGACCGGTTGCGCGGCGGGCGCCTGCGCCACAACCGGCGGCACTGTCGCTGGCTGCACTGCAGGAGGCCTGGCCGCAGGTGTCGGCGCCACCACCGGTACCTTGGCAGGCGCCGGCGCCTTGGCATGGGGCTGCGCCAGGTCGACCAGCACCACCGGCATACTGGGCGGCAGCTCGACCGTCGGCACGCCCTCGGCCTGGGCCAGCAGGGTCTGGCGCTCCAGGCTGTCGATGAAGCTGCTGCGCGCATCCCCCAGGGCCTGGGTCAGGTTGCCGCCCAGGCGCCACGCCTGGCTCTGCCCTACCCAGGGCAGCTCGCAGCTCTGGTGGTACTTCTGCTGGCAGTACAGGCTGATGGAGTTCTGGTTCAGCCAGAACAGCAGCAAGGTGGTGACCAGGATCGCGTACAGCACCTTGGCCGCGCCCATTTGCGTCTTGAACAGCTGACCGGTACTAGAAGCTTGCATAGATGAACCCCGGCACGCCCGATTGCGAAGCGAAGATGACCAACGACACGAACAACCCCAGCGGGATCGGGTAGAGCTGCCAGGGCAGCCGGCTGCTGGCGGCAAAACCCTGGCGCAGCAGCGCCAGCACCTGCGGGTACACCGCGATGTACAGCACGCAGCCCAGCAACAGCAGGCCGGTGGGGCTCAACAGCCCGCCCAGGCTCAGGCCGGCGATGCCGCCGAGCATGTCCAGCGCATCATCCAGGCTCGCGCAGCGAAAGAAGATCCAGGCGAAGGCGACGTAGTGGAAGGTGAGCAGGCGCGCCAGCACATCCGCGCCCGGCCAGCGCATCGGTTGTGGCAGCACGTAGGTGGAGGCCTTGTACAGCGCCAGCCCCACGCCGTGCAGCGCCCCCCAGATGATGAAGTTGAGGCTCGCGCCGTGCCACAGGCCGGAAACCAGCATCGCCAGCAGCATGTTCAGGTTGCCGCGCCATACGCCCTGGCGGTTGCCGCCCAGCGGGATGTACACGTAGTCGCGAATGAAGGTCGACAGGCTGATGTGCCAGCGCCCCCAGAACTCCTTGAGGTTGCGGGCCGCGTAGGGCGCATTGAAGTTGGCCGGCAGGCGAAAGCCCAGCAGCAGCGCCACACCGGTCACCAGGTTGGTGTAGCCGCTGAAGTTCAGGTAGATCAGCAGGCTGTAGCCGTACACGCTCAGCAGCAGTTGCTCGGCGCTGAAGCCGCTTGGGGTCTCGAACACCGGGTCGACCCACTCGCTGCCCAGCCAGGCACTGAAGAAGAACAGCTTGACCACCGCCAGCGCAATCAGCCCCAGCGCCCGTTGCGGCTCCAGCACCTGGCGGATCTGCGCCGGGCGAATCTGCGGCAGCATGTGCGCGGCGCGGTTGACCGGGCCGGCCACCAGGCTGGGGAAGAAGGCCAGGTACAGGGCCAGGTCCAGCGGCGCGGCCGGGGCCATTTCACCGCGGTTGATCGACACCAGGTAGCTGACCGAATGGAAGGTGTAGAACGACAGCCCGATCGGCAGCAGCACCTCCAGCACCGGCAGCGAGACGTCCAGGCCCAGGTCGGCCAGCGCGGCCTGCACGCCCCCCACGAAGAATTCCTGGTACTTGAAGACATAGAAGCAGCCCAGCACCAGCAGCAACACCATCAGGTAGGTGAAACGCCGTCCGGGATGTCGCGCGCTGAACAGCCCCAGCAGGTAGACCAGCAGGGTGTAGCCGAGCAGGATGTACAGCGAATCGAGGCTGAAGCTTGCGACCAGCGCATAGCTGCCCGCCAGCAGCAGGACGTTCTGCAGGCGAACGCTCCAGCAAAGGCTCCAGTAGACCGCGAAAAACAGAGTGAAGCAGAGGCCGAACTCGATCGAAAGAAAGCTCACAACGTAGTCCATTACGCGACATGGAAGGGGGGACCCTGACCCGGATACAACCCGCGGCGCAGAGCGGGCGCGATTATGGCAGACAGCAGTGAGCCCCCACAATGCAAGCAGTGCAGGAAAATCAAGCCTGTTCCCACGGCATTTATGCAACAGAATGCGACGAAAGATCACAGGCGCTGATTTGCTCCCCCTGCCCTGCTCTGCTAGTGTCGCGCCGTTCAAACCGCCACCAGAGACAGCCGCCATGGCCCGAAAAAAAGCTGCCATTGACTTCGAGCAATCCCTTGCCGACCTGCAAGCGCTGGTCGAACGCCTGGAGAACGGCGAACTGTCGCTGGAAGACTCGCTGACCGCCTTCGAGCAAGGCATCGGCCTGACCCGCGATTGCCAGAGCGCCCTGACCCAGGCCGAGCAGAAGGTCCAGGTGCTGCTGGAGCGCGACGGCGAGTTGCGCGCCGAGCCGTTCGACGCGGAACAGCCAGAATGATTGCCGCCTACCAGGCCCGTTGCCAGGCCCAGGTGGATGCCGCGCTGGAAACCCTGTTCCACGCCCCCTCGAGCGAACTCGAGCGCCTGTATGCCGCCATGCGCTACAGCGTGATGAACGGCGGCAAGCGGGTACGCCCGCTGCTGGCCTATGCCGCCTGCGAGGCGCTGGGTGGCGCCAGCAGCGATGCCGACGGCGCCGCCTGCGCAGTCGAGCTGATCCACGCCTATTCGCTGGTGCATGACGACCTGCCGGCAATGGACGACGACGACCTGCGTCGCGGCCAGCCCACCACCCACAAGAAATTCGACGAGGCCTGCGCGATCCTGGCCGGCGACGGCTTGCAGAGCCTGGCCTTCAGCGCCCTGCTCGACCCGCGCCTGAGCCCGCAGAGCGATGCCATTCGCCTGGCCATGGTGCAGGCCGTGGCCCAGGGCGCCGGCCCCGCCGGCATGGTCGGTGGCCAGGCCATCGACTTGGGCTCGGTGGGGCTCAAGCTCGATCAGACCGCGCTGGAGTACATGCACCGGCACAAGACCGGCGCGCTGATCGAAACCAGCGTCAAGGTTGGCGCCCTGGCCAGCGCGCGGGCCGATGCCCAGACGCTTGCGGCCTTGCAGCAGTATGCCCAGGCCATCGGCCTGGCGTTCCAGGTGCAGGACGACATCCTGGATGTCGAGAGCGATACCGCGACCCTGGGCAAGCGCCAGGGCGCAGATATCGCCCGCGACAAGCCGACCTACCCGGCATTGCTGGGGCTCGAAGCCGCCAAGGCCTATGCGCTGGAACTGCGCGACCAGGCGCTGGCAGCGCTGGCTGGGTTCGATGACAAGGCCGAGCCGCTGCGCGCGTTGGCGCGGTACATCGTCGAACGCCGCAGTTGACCGCAGCGGCCCTTCGCCGGCAATGCCGGCTCCTGCATCGAACCCTGTAGGAGCCGGCATTGCCGGCGAAACGCGCACCACATACCTCAATGGGCAGCCTTCACCGCAATAAGGTAAACTGCCGCCTCATCACACCTATAACGATTCGCCTGATGCCCACGACGTTTCAAGAGATCCCCCGCGAACGCCCGGTCACGCCGCTGCTTGACCGTGCCGATACGCCAGCCGGCCTGCGTCGTCTGGCCGAAGCCGACCTGGAGAAACTGGCCGACGAACTGCGCCAGGAGCTGCTCTATAGCGTCGGCCAGACCGGCGGGCACTTCGGTGCCGGCCTGGGCGTCATCGAACTGACGATCGCCCTGCACTACGTCTTCGACACTCCGGACGACCGGCTGGTGTGGGATGTGGGCCACCAGGCGTATCCGCACAAGATCCTCACGGGTCGGCGCGAACGCATGCACAGCCTGCGTCAGAAGGACGGCCTGGCCGCCTTCCCGCGCCGCGTCGAGAGCGAGTACGACACCTTTGGCGTCGGGCACTCCAGCACCTCGATCAGCGCCGCGCTGGGCATGGCCATCGCCGCCCGCCTGCAGAACCAGGCACGCAAGTCGATTGCAGTGATCGGTGACGGCGCGCTCACCGCCGGCATGGCCTTCGAGGCGTTGAACCACGCCCAGGAAGTCAACGCCGACATGCTGGTGATCCTCAACGACAACGACATGTCGATTTCGCGCAATGTCGGCGGCCTGTCCAACTACCTGGCCAAGATCCTCTCCAGCCGCACCTATGCAAGCATGCGCGAGGGCAGCAAGAAGGTGCTGTCGCGCCTGCCCGGCGCCTGGGAGATCGCCCGCCGCACCGAAGAGTATGCCAAGGGCATGCTGGTGCCCGGCACCCTGTTCGAAGAGCTGGGCTGGAATTACATCGGCCCGATCGACGGCCACGACCTGCCCACCCTGATCGCCACCCTGCGCAACATGCGCGACCTCAAGGGGCCGCAGTTCCTGCACGTGGTGACCAAGAAGGGCAAGGGTTTCGCCCCGGCCGAGGTCGACCCGATCGGCTACCACGCGATCACCAAGCTCGAACCGCTGGACGCCCCGGCCACCGCGCCGAAAAAGGCCGCCGGGCCGAAGTACTCGGCGGTGTTCGGCCAGTGGCTGTGCGACATGGCCGCCGCCGACCAGCGCCTGGTGGGCATCACCCCCGCCATGAAGGAAGGCTCGGACCTGGTGGCGTTCAGCGAACGCTACCCCGAGCGCTACTTCGACGTGGCGATTGCCGAGCAGCACGCGGTGACGCTGGCGGCGGGCATGGCCTGCGAGGGCGCCAAGCCGGTGGTGGCGATCTATTCGACCTTCCTGCAGCGCGCCTACGACCAACTGATCCATGACGTGGCGGTGCAGAACCTCGACGTGCTGTTCGCCATCGACCGCGCCGGCCTGGTGGGCGAAGACGGCCCGACCCACGCCGGCAGCTTCGACCTGTCGTTCCTGCGCTGCATCCCCGGCATGCTGGTGATGACCCCCAGCGACGAGAACGAACTGCGCAAGATGCTCAGCACCGGACACCTGTACAACGGCCCTGCCGCCGTGCGCTACCCGCGTGGCAGCGGGCCGAACGCGACGATCGACGGCGACCTTGAGCCGCTGGAGATCGGCAAGGGCGTGATTCGCCGCCAGGGCAGCAAGGTCGCCCTGCTGGTGTTCGGTGTGCAACTGGCCGAAGCGCTGAAGGTGGCCGAAAACCTGGATGCCACCGTGGTCGACATGCGTTTCGTCAAGCCGCTGGATGAAGCGCTGGTGCGCGAGCTGGCCGGCAGCCATGAACTGCTGGTGACCATCGAAGAGAACGCCATCATGGGCGGCGCCGGCTCTGCGGTCAGCGAGTTCCTGAGCGCTGAAGGCGTGCTCAAGCCGATGCTGCACCTGGGCTTGCCGGATGTGTACGTCGAGCATGCCAAGCCGGCGCAGATGCTGGCCGAATGCGGGCTGGATGCTGCCGGGATCGAGGCTTCGGTGCGTCAGCGGATGCAACTGCTGGGCCTTTAGACCCTTTCGCCAGCCAGGCTTGCTCCTGCCTGCAGGAGCAAGCCTGGCTGGCGAAGGGCGCATCAGCCCAGCTGACGCGGTACCCGGTACAGGTAAAGGATCACCACGCTGGCGATGGCCAGCAGAATCTGCGGCACTCCCTCCAGGCCCACGAACACCGACAGTGCGGCCACCCACGCCGGCAGGCAGGCAAACAGCATCGACACACGGCGAACCCGCGCCAGCTCTATCCAGGCCGCCGGCTCTTCAGCGCTGTTCAGCGCCTTTTCAGTGGCAATCAATGCACGCTTGTAGGCGCTGAAACGCGGCAGGCTGAAGAACATCGAGGCCAGCCCGGCCAGAAACACCGGCATCACCAGCAGCGGGACACGCGCCACGCTGCCCCCGAACGCCCAGCCGAACACCAGCAGCGGCGCCAGGGCAATCGCGAAGAACTGCCACCAGGCGAACGCCAGCCGCCGCTTGACCTGGCCGCGGGTCACGCCCGACCGGCCTCGCCCTGGTGCTCGTTGCCCATCATGTGGCCGAGCTTGCCGGCCTTGGTGGCCAGGTAGTGCTTGTTGTGCGGATTGTGCCCGGTGTGCAGCGGCACGCGCTCGGCTACCGCAATGCCCATGGCGGTGAGGGCTTTTACCTTGCGCGGGTTGTTGGTCATCAGGCGCAATGACGTGACGCCCAGGTGCTCGAGCATCGGCTGGCACATGGCGTAGTCACGCTGGTCGGCGGCAAAGCCCAGGCGCTCGTTGGCCTCGACGGTGTCGGCGCCGCCGTCCTGCAGTTCGTAGGCGCGAATCTTGTTCAGCAGGCCGATGCCACGGCCCTCCTGACGCAGATACAGCAGCACGCCACGGCCTTCGCGGGCGATGGCCTGAAGAGCGGCCTCCAGCTGCGAACCACAGTCGCAGCGCTGGCTGAACAGCGCATCGCCGGTCAGGCATTCGGAATGCAGGCGCCCCAGTACCGGCTCGCCATCGGCTACATCACCCAGGCTGAGCACAACGTGCTCGCGGCCGGTGGCTTCGTCGAGAAAACCATGCATGGTGAACGTGGCAAAGGGGGTGGGCAGCTTGGAAGCGGCAACAAAGACGACGGGCACCTTGTGCTCCTGATCAATAACGTGAAATTTGATGTGCGCCGATTGTAACAGCAGCGTAAGGCAGGTGCTTAGGCTGAATTCTTGGGCAAACAGATCGAGAAGTTAGATGCTGGCACGTGCGCCCTGCCCGGAATCGGGAACGGATACGGCTGCTGCCAGCGCTCGAAGATCTCGCGCAATTCACCGCTGGCGATCAATTCGTCCATGCGCCGATCGAACAGCGCCCGGAGCGCACAGGCCTGCTCGGTCCTGGCAAAGGCCAGGTACAACGGCAACTCGGCGATGTGGGTGCGGCGGAACCGGGCCTTGTCACGGGCCTGGTTGTACACGTAGTCCACCTCGGTCTGGGCATCGATGTAGAAGTCCACGCGCTTGAGTTCGAGCATCGGCAGGATGCCGTCGCGCCGCTGCACCTCGCGAAACTCCTTCACATCGGGCAGGTAGCGCTGGTACTCGTAGCCACGCACCCAGGAGAGCTTGTAGCGGCCGATGGTGGCGGCGCTCGGCACCGGCAGGCTGGCCAGGCCCAGGGCGTAGATATGGTCCTGGTCGAAGGCGTTGCGCGGGTAGAGGTAGTCGTTGCTTTCCTGCTCGTAGGAGCCGACCCAGGCATCGGCCTCGGCGCGCTTGACCAGGCCCACGGCGCGACTGTAGGGCACGCTGATGGCGAGCACCTTGACCCCCGCCGGCTCGAACACCTTGCGCAGCACGTCCCAGGCCATGCCGCGCCCTTCGACGTCGGTGTAGTCCGGCCAGATCTCGCTGGCCAGGCGCACCTCCTGCGGCAACGCGGTCGGCTCGCCAGCGCAGGCGATGCCGCCACCCAGCGCCAACACCAGCAGCAACACTCGCCATGCGCGCATCAGGCCACTCCCTTCAGGTGAAACTCCACACCAGCGCCTGCATGCCCAACCAGGCGAACACGCCGGCCAGCACGTCATCGAACATGATGCCGAAACCGCCATGCACATGCCGGTCGATCCAGCGGATCGGCCACGGCTTGAGTATGTCGAAGAAGCGGAACATCAGAAAGCCTGCCAACAACCATAGCCAACCTTCCGGTACCAGCCAGAGGGTTATCCACATGCCGACCATCTCGTCCCAGACGATGCCCTCGTGGTCATGCACGCCCAGGTCGTCGGCGACCTTGCCGCACAACCATACGCCGAACAGCATGGTCAGCCCCAGCATCAGCCAGTAGCCCCAGTCGGGCAGCATCTGCCACAGCGGGATGAACGGCACGGCCACCAGCGAACCCCAGGTGCCCGGCGCCTTGGGCAGGGTGCCGGAGCCGAAGCCGAAGGCCAGAAAATGCCAGGGGTTGCGCCAGACTGAAGGCGGCACGTTTTCTGCCGGCACCTGATTGGGGTGATCGGTCACGGTGTCTCCCTAAAAATGTTGATAACCCCGCGTGCGCGGGGTGATGTCCGCCCCGGCGTGGTCACGCAGGCTGACGCCGCTGCCCGCCTCCACCCGACCGACCACGTGCACCGGCCAGCCGGCAGCCTGCAGGCCGGCCAGGTGCGCGGGGGGCAAGGTGAAGGCAATCACGTAGTCGTCGCCACCGGTGAGCGCGGCCTGTCGCGCACCTTCCAGGCCCAACAGGCCCTGCAGCGCCGCACCCAGCGGCAGCTGTTCGAGCGACAGCACAATCGACACGCCCGAGGCCGTGGCAATGTGTCCGCAATCGGCCAGCAGGCCATCGGAGATATCCAGCGCCGCGCTGGCCTTGCCTCGCAGCGCCTGACCCAGCGCCAGTTGCGGTGGCGGCGACCAGTAGTGCGCCAGCAGCGGCTCGGCCAGCGCCACCGCCGCCTCGCGTTCGCCCAGCACCAGCGGCAAGGCCCCGGCAGCGTTGCCCATCTCACCACCGACACACACCAGGTCACCAGGCCGCGCACCGCTGCGCGTCAGGGCCTGGCCGGCAGGCACGCGGCCGAACACGGTCATGGTCAGGCTCAGCGGCCCATGGGTGGTGTCCCCGCCTACCAGGCTCAGGCCGCATTGTCGGGCCATCAGGTTCAGACCCTGGGCATAGGCCTTCAGCCAATCGGCGTGAACCGTCGGCAGGGTCAGGGCAAGGGTAAAGGCCACGGGGGTGGCGCCCATGGCTGCCAGGTCACTGGCAGCCACCGCCAGCGAGCGCTGGCCGAGCAGGAACGGGTCGCACACAGCCGGGAAATGCACCCCGGCCACCAGCGTGTCGGTGGACACGGCCAGTTGCTCGCCGGCCGGCAGCGCCAGCAGGGCGCAATCGTCGCCGATCCCCAGGGCGACCCCGTCGCCGGCCTGCGCACAGGGCGCGGCGGCGAAGTAGTGGCGGATCAGCTCGAATTCACCCATGGGCAGGCAGCGCCGCAATCAGCGCTTGAACGCCTTCACTTCGGCTTCGCGCAGCCGCGGTGCGAGCTTGTCGAGCACACCGTTGACGAACTTGTGCCCGTCAGTGGCGCCGTACACCTTGGCCAGCTCGATACCTTCGTTGATGACCACGCGATAAGGCACGTCTACCCGCTTGATCAGCTCCCAGGTGGACAGGCGCAGCACCGACAGCTCGACCGGATCGAGCTCTTCGAGCACGGTGTCCAGGCAAGGCGCGAGGGCCTTGTCGATTTCTTCCTTGATCGCCGGCACGCCGTGCAGGATCTCGCGGAAGTAGGCACCGTCGACATCGGTGAAATCGTTATCGACCCGGAACTGCGCTTCGATCTCGTTCAGCGAGTGCTTGGCCATGTGCCACTGGTACAGCGCCTGGGTCGCGAGCTTGCGGGCTTCGCGACGCTTGGCGCTCTTGGAGGGCTTGCCAGCATCCGCAGGTTTTGGATCGCGCGGGTTGAAACGATCGCTTTCGTCGCTAATCACTTGGCCTCCAACTGCGCCAGCAGGCTGACCATTTCCAGGGCGGACAGGGCCGCTTCGGCGCCCTTGTTGCCGGCCTTGGTGCCGGAACGCTCGATGGCCTGTTCGATCGAATCGACGGTCAGGACACCGAAGGCAACCGGCACGCCGAACTCCATGGACACCTGGGCCAGGCCCTTGGTGCATTCGCCCGCCACGTATTCGAAGTGCGGGGTGCCACCACGGATCACGGCGCCCAGGGCGATGATCGCGGCGTATTCGCTCTGCTGGGCGACCTTCTGTGCCACCAGCGGAATCTCGAACGCACCCGGTGCACGGATGATGGTGATGTCGCTTTCGCTCACGCCGTGGCGAACCAGGGCATCAACGGCACCGCTTACCAGGCTTTCGACGACGAAGCTGTTGAAGCGGCCAACCACCAAAGCATAGCGACCTTTGGGGGCAATGAAGGTACCTTCGATGGTCTTCAGGGACATTGCGGGGTTCTCATCTTAAAGAGCCAGGCCGCAACGGTGCGGCCTGTGGGAGTTTTGTTCCGGATCAACAGCGGGAAACCAGCCCCTGCTTTATTCGGAGGGCACGTATTCTACAACTTCCAGATCGAATCCGGATATCGCATTGAACTTCATTGGCGAACTCATCAGGCGCATCTTGCGTACGCCCAGGTCGCGCAGAATCTGCGAACCGGCACCCACGGTGCTGTAGGTGGTGGGTGTCTTGACCTGGCTGCTGTCGGCGCTTTCGCGGATATGCGCCAGCAGCACGTCGCCGTCCAGCGGGTGTCCGAGCAGCAGCACCACGCCGCTGCCGGCCTCTGCCACGGCGCTCATCGCGGCGCGCAGGCTCCAGCGGCCGGGCTGCTTGACCAGCAGCAGGTCGCGCAGCGGGTCCATGTTGTGCACCCGCACCAGGGTCGGTTCCTCGGCGCAGATCTTGCCCAGGGTCAGGGCCATGTGCACGTCGCCTTCGACCGAATCGCGGTAGGTCACCAGGTTGAACTGACCCAGTTCGCTGTCCAGCGGCTGCTCGGAAATCCGCTGAATGGTACGTTCGTGGATCATGCGGTAGTGGATCAGGTCGGCGATGGTGCCGATCTTGATGTTGTGCTCGGCGGCGAACACTTCCAGCTCGGCGCGACGCGACATGGTGCCGTCGTCGTTCATCACCTCGCAGATCACCCCGCTCGGCTCGAAACCGGCCATGCGCGCCAGGTCGCAGGCCGCCTCGGTGTGGCCGGCACGGGCCAGGGTACCGCCGGGCTGGGCCATCAGCGGGAAGATGTGGCCCGGGCTGACGATGTCTTCGGCCTTGGCGTCCCGGGCGGCGGCGGCCTGCACGGTGCGCGCGCGGTCGGCGGCGGAGATACCGGTGGTGACGCCTTCGGCAGCTTCGATCGAAACGGTGAACTTGGTGCCGAAGCCCGAGCCGTTGCGCGGGGCCATCAGCGGCAGCTTGAGCAGCTCGCAGCGCTCGCGCGACATCGGCATGCAGATCAGGCCACGGGCGTGCTTGGCCATGAAGTTGATGTGTTCGGCCTTGCAGCACTCGGCGGCCATGATCAGGTCGCCTTCGTTCTCGCGGTCTTCGTCATCCATCAGGATGACCATTTTGCCCTGGCGAATGTCTTCGACCAGTTCTTCGATGCTGTTGAGCGCCACGCGGCACCCCCTTCTAAATCAGGATTTCAGGTAGCCGTTGGCGGCCAGGAAACTTTCGGTGATGCCACCCTTGCCCGGCTCGGCGGCCTTGTCGCCCAGCAGCAGACGCTCCAGGTAACGGGCCAGCAGGTCGACCTCAAGGTTAACCCGACGCCCAGTGCGATAGTCGGCCATGATGGTTTCAGCGAGGGTGTGCGGCACGATGGTCAGCTCGAACTCGGCGCCATCGACCTGGTTGACCGTGAGGCTGGTGCCATCGACGGTGATCGAGCCCTTGTGGGCGATGTACTTGGCCAGTTCGGCCGGCGCGCGCAGGCGGAACTGGATGGCGCGGGCGTTATCGCTGCGCGAGATGACCTCGCCGACACCGTCGACGTGGCCGCTGACCAGGTGGCCGCCCAGGCGGCTGCTGGGGGTCAGGGCCTTTTCCAGGTTGACCCGGCTGCCTACCTTGAAGTCGGCAAAGGCGGTGCAGTCGAGGGTTTCGCGGCTGACGTCAGCCCAGAAACCGTCGCCAGGCAGTTCGACGGCGGTCAGGCACACGCCGTTGACGGCGATGCTGTCGCCCAGTTTCACGTCGCCCAGGTCGAGCTTGCCGGTTTCGACATACACGCGCACGTCGCCGCCTTTGGGGGTGAGTGAACGGATGCTGCCGATGGATTCGATGATGCCGGTGAACATGAGTCCTCCTTCAGAACGGGTCGCGCAAGGCGCAGGCCGCGAATTATACGCCGGGCGCAGGCACAGGAATGGCAGTGACTCGCCAGTCATCGCCTACGGCGCGCATGTCGGTGATTTTGAGGGCCTGCGCTTCGCTCATTCTGGCCAGGGGCCAATCGAGCAATGGGCGGGCACTGGAGCCGAGAAACTTGGCAGCGATGAAGAGCTGGTATTCGTCCACCAGGCCCTGTTGCGCGAAGGCACCGGCCAGGCCCGGGCCGGCCTCCACCAGCACCTCGCTGGCACCACGCCGGGCCAGTTCGCGCAGCAGCGCGGGCAGATCGACGTGCCCGTCGGTGCCGGGCAGGCTCAGCAGGTCATGGCCGGCCTGGGCGTACTGCGCAACTGGCGCGGCGGCCGTCACCACCAGCACCGGGCCGGCCTGGAAGAACGGCGCCGTCAGCGGCAGGCGCAGGCGCCCGTCGATGAGCACGCGCAACGGTGGACGGGCCATCGCCAGGGCGGTGCTGGCGGCGTCCAGCCCAAGCTCGCTGGCGCGCACGGTCATGCGCGCGTTGTCGGCCAGCACGCTCTGGGCGCTGGTCAGCACCACGCTGGAGCGCGCGCGCAGACGCTGCACCGCCGAGCGTGCGGCCGGGCCGGTGATCCACTGGCTCTCGCCACTGGCCATGGCGGTGCGCCCGTCCAGGCTCATCGCCAGCTTGACCCGCACAAAGGGCAGGCCGTGTTCCATGCGCTTCAGAAAGCCCGGGTTGAGTGCGCGGGCCTCGGCCTCCAGCACACCGCTGGCAACCTCGATACCGACGTCGGCCAGGCGCTTGAGCCCCTGCCCCGCCACTTGCGGGTTGGGGTCCTGCATGGCCGCCACCACCCGCGCCACACCGGCCTTGACCAGCGCCTCGGCACACGGCGGCGTGCGCCCGTGGTGGCTGCACGGCTCCAGGGTCACATAGGCACAGGCGCCACGGGCCAGCTCGCCGGCCTGGCGCAGCGCGTGCACCTCGGCATGCGGTTCGCCGGCGCGTACGTGCCAGCCTTCGCCGACCACCTGCCCGTCACGCACGATCACGCAACCGACCCGCGGGTTGGGATGGGTGGAATAGAGACCCTTGCGCGCCAGTTCCAGCGCACGGGCCATGTAGTGGGCGTCGAGCACGTCGCGTTCGCTGGGCAGGCTCATTGCTTGGAAGGCTCGCGCGCCAGGCGGTCGATTTCTTCACGAAATTCGTCCAGGTCCTGGAAGCGACGGTACACCGAGGCGAAGCGGATGTAGGCCACTTCGTCGAGCTTTTGCAGCTCGGCCATCACCAGTTCGCCGACGACCAGCGACTTGACCTCGCGCTCGCCGGTGGCGCGCAGCTTGTGCTTGATGTGGGCCAGCGCCGCTTCGAGGCGCTCGACGCTCACCGGGCGCTTTTCCAGCGCCCGCTGCATGCCGGCGCGCAGTTTTTCTTCGTCGAAGGGCTGGCGGCTGCCGTCGGTCTTGATCAGGCGCGGCAGCACCAGTTCGGCGGTTTCGAAGGTGGTGAAGCGCTCACCGCAGGCCACGCATTCGCGGCGACGGCGCACTTGTTCGCCCTCGGCAACCAGTCGCGAGTCGATGACCTTGGTGTCGTTGGCACCGCAGAAGGGACAGTGCATGGTGGCAGGCAACAAAAAAAGGGAGGGTCATGGTAGCGCATCCCACTGGCAAGACAAGCCAAAGCAGTTACCATCCAGTGAGGAAATATCCCCCCGAAGGAATTGATCATGCCCTTTAGAGCGCTCGTTGTGCTCAGTTTTGCCGCCCTGCTGGCCGCCTGCAGCAGCGATGAACCCAAGCCGGTGCTGGCCCCCAAGGCCCCGGTAGCGGCCAAGCAACCTGTGGCCCTGGGCCCGCTGCCGGCCTACCAGCGTGAAATCAGCGGCACCCTGCTTGGCATCCCGTCGGGCGCCGAGGTCGAGCTGGCGCTGCTGGTGGTCGACCCGCGCGGCCGCCCGCAACGCCTGCTGGCCAGCAGCAACCTGGACGCCAACGGCCAGGACCTGCCGTTCCAGCTGCGTTTCAACCCCGAGGCGTTCCCTGCCGGTGCGCGGGTGGAGCTGCGCGGGCGTGCCAGCCAGTCCGGGCAGCTGATCCTGCACCTGCAACCTGTGGCGGTCAGCAGCCCGCAAACCCAGGCCACCGGCCCGCTGCGCCTCGAAAAAGCGCCGTGACCGCGCCGATCCACCTGCAACAGGCGTTGAGCGGGCTGCTGGGGGACGCACGGCTGGTGGTCAGCGAGCTGCCGGCCTGCGACCTCAAGCTGTGGCTGATCGATGCGCACAACATGGACCGCGCGTTCAGCCCCGAAGAAACCCGGCGCATCCTGCACGAGCCGCCCTACTGGGCCTTCTGCTGGGCCAGCGGTCTGGCCATGGCGCGCTACCTGGCCGCCCGCCCCGAGTGGGTGGCCGGCAAACGCGTGCTGGACTTCGGCGCAGGCTCGGGCATTGCCGGCATCGCCGCCGCCCGCGCCGGGGCGCTTGAAGTGGTGGCCTGCGACCTCGACCCGCTGGCGCTGCAGGCAAGCCGCGCGAATGCCGCGCTCAACCAGGTGCAGTTGGGCTACTCCAGCGATTTCTTCGCCGAGGCCGACCGCTTCGACCTGGTGCTGGTGGCCGATGTGCTCTACGACCGCGCCAACCTGCCGCTGCTCGATGCGTTTCTCAGCCGCGGGCACCAGGCGCTGGTGGCGGACTCGCGGGTGCGCGACTTCCGTCACCCCCTGTACCGCCAGCTCGACACCCTGCACGCCCTGACCCTGCCAGACCTGGCCGAACCCCACGAATTCCGCCAGGTGAGCCTGTACCACGCCAGCCGCAGCGCTTTATAGTGTTGCCATTCAAGGATTTGCGAGAGTCGCGATGAGCCAGGAAACCCCGTACATCTTCAATGCCACCAGCGCCGACTTCGACCAGTCGGTGATCCAGAACTCCCACGTCAAACCCGTGCTCGTCGACTTCTGGGCCGACTGGTGCGCGCCGTGCAAGGTGCTGATGCCGCTGCTGGAGAAAATCACCGCCGAATACCGGGGTGAGCTGCTGCTGGCCAAGGTCAACTGCGATGTGGAACAGGACATTGTCGCGCGCTTCGGTATCCGCAGCCTGCCGACGGTGGTGCTGTTCAAGGATGGCCAGCCGGTCGACGGCTTTGCCGAGGCACGCCCGGAATCGGAAATCCGCGCAATGCTCGAACCGCATGTGCAACTGCCGCCACCGGCGGCGGCCGACCCGCTGGTAGTGGCCCAGGGGCTGTTTGCCGAGGGACGCTTCAGCGAGGCCGAGGCGCTGCTCCAGGCCCTGCTGACCGAAGACAACAGCAATGCCGCGGCACTGATCCTGTATGCCCGTTGCCTGGCCGAGCGTGGCGAGCTGGGCGAAGCGCAGACCGTGCTCGATGCGGTCAAGAGCGATGAGCACAAGGCTGCACTGGCCGGTGCCAAGGCGCAGCTGACGTTCCTCAAGCAGGCCGCCAGCCTGCCGGACGTGGCCGACCTGAAGTCACGCCTGGCACAGAACGCCGAGGATGACGAGGCGGCGTATCAGCTGGCAGTGCAGCAGCTGTCGCGCCAGCAGTACGAGGCGGCGCTGGACGGGCTGCTGAAACTGTTCAAGCGCAACCGCGGGTATGAAGGCGGCCTGCCGCACAAGACCCTGCTGCAGGTGTTCGACCTGCTGGGCAACGAGCACCCGCTGGTGCTGGATTACCGCCGCAAGCTGTTTGCTGCGTTGTACTGAGGTCAACCGCCCGCTCCCACAAGGTTACCTACCCGCGCTGTGGGAGCGGGCTTGACCCGCGATGGGATCAACGCGGTGTTCAGCCGACCCAGTGATAGACCGGCGCATCCGCCCCGCTTTCCACCCTCACCTCGCTGCTATGGCGCAAACGCACCAGCAGGCGCTTGCCGGCCGCCGTATTGCCCGCCAGCCCCTCCAGCGCCTCCAGCAACTGGGGCCCGTTCAACTGACCAGCCTTGCGCAACACCTCGCGCGCCGCCTGCCACACTGCATCGTCCGGGCGAACCGGCGCCGTCGGTACAGCAGCGGCAACCGCCGGCACCCCGGCCGCCTGCAACTGCCCGCCCAACTGCGCCCACTCATGGGGCTCCAGCTCCACGCTCAAATCCACCGGCCATTCGCCGATGTGTCCACGAATACGCACGTTCGCACCCTCCACTCGATCAGGCGCCCATGCTCCCACGAAGTTTCATCCAGCGACACTGGTACGCGGCCGACAAGTTGTTATAACATTTCGAAACTCTTTCAGCGCCTTCCGGAGTTCCGCCCATGCGTCGTCTGCTGCTTGCCTTGCCGTTCGCCCTGCTGCCCCTGAGTCTGGTTTACGCCCATGACGACCATGACCATGAGCATGGCAGCCTGGGTGCCCATGAACATGGCGTGGCGCACCTGAACGTCGCACTCGACGGCAATGCCCTGGAGCTGGAATTCGACAGCCCGGCGATGAACCTGGTGGGCTTCGAACATGCCGCCACTTCTGCCACCGACAAGGCCAAGGTCGCGGCCGTGCGCGCCCGGCTCGAAACACCCCTGGCGCTGTTCGGCCTGAACAAGGCAGCCGGTTGCAGCGAAACCGACCAGGACCTGCAAAGCCCGCTGTTCGGCGACAAGCCGGTGCATGACGAGGATGGCGACGCCCGCGATCACGAACACAGCGACATCAACGCCCATTACAAACTCGAATGCACCACCCCGGCCCAGCTCACCCGCCTGGACCTGGCGCCACTGTTCAAGGCCTTCCCCGCCACCCAGAAGATCCAGCTGCAACTGGTGGGCCCCAATGGCCAGAAGGGCGTGGACCTGACCCCGACCCACAGCGCGATCGACTTCTGACATGGGCCAGGCACTGATCGAACTGTCCCGGCTGGGTTTCGCCTGGCCCGGCCAGCCTGAGCTGCTGGACATACCGGCGTTGCGCCTGCAGGCCGGCGAGTCGCTGTTCCTCAAGGGCCCCAGCGGCAGTGGCAAGACCACCCTGCTGGGCCTGCTGGGCGGGGTGCAGAAGGCCGACCGCGGCAGCATCCGCCTGCTCGGCCAGGAGCTGGGCGCGCTCAGCCAGGGCCAGCGCGACCGTTTTCGCGTCGATCATACCGGCTACATCTTCCAGCAGTTCAACCTGCTGCCGTTTCTGTCGGTACGCGAAAACGTCGAGCTGCCGTGCCGTTTCTCGCGCAGCCGGGCGCAACGCGCCGGCCAGCGCTACGGCAGTGTGGACAAGGCCGCCGCCAGCCTGCTCGCCCATCTGGGCCTGAAGGACCCGGCACTGCTGGCACGGCGCGCCGACAGCCTGTCGATCGGTCAGCAGCAACGGGTGGCCGCCGCCCGCGCGCTGATCGGCCAACCCGAGCTGGTGATTGCCGACGAGCCGACTTCGGCGCTCGATGCCGACACCCGTGAAGCCTTCATCCGCCTGCTGTTCGCCGAATGCCGCGCAGCCGGCTCCAGCCTGTTGTTCGTCAGCCACGACCAGAGCCTGGCACCGCTGTTCGATCGCCAGCTGTCGCTTGCCGAACTCAACCGCGCCGCGCGCCCTGCCAGCGACCTGGAGGCCTGATGTACCTGCTCCGCCTTGCCCTGGCGAGTCTCGCCAACCGCCGCTTCACTGCCCTGCTCACCGCCTTCGCCATCGCCCTGTCGGTGTGCCTGCTGCTGGCGGTGGAGCGGGTACGCACCGAGGCCCGCGCCAGTTTTGCCAGCACCATCAGTGGCACCGACCTGATTGTCGGTGCGCGCTCGGGCTCGGTGAACCTGCTGCTGTACTCGGTGTTTCGCATCGGCAACGCCACCAACAACATCCGCTGGGACAGCTTCGAGCACTACGCCAGCAACCCGCGGGTGAAGTGGGCCATCCCGATCTCGCTGGGCGACTCGCACCGCGGTTACCGGGTGATGGGCACCACCGAAGCCTACTTCGAGCATTACCAGTACGGGCGCAAGCAGCACCTGCAGCTGGCCAGCGGGCGTGCCTTCGCCAGCGACCCGTTCGAGGTGGTGCTGGGCGCCGAGGTGGCCGACGCGCTGCATTACAAACTCGGCGACAAGCTGGTGCTGGCCCATGGCGTGGCCGCCATCAGCCTGGTCAAGCATGACGACAAGCCGTTCACCGTGGTGGGCGTGCTGCAACGCACCGGCACCCCGGTGGACCGCACCCTGCACATCAGCCTTGGCGGCATGGAGGCGATCCACGTCGACTGGCACAACGGCGTGCCCGCCCGCGGCGCCGGCCGCGTCAGCGCCGAACAGGCCCGAGGCATGGACCTCACACCCAAGGCCATCACCGCGTTCATGCTGGGCCTGAACAACAAGATCAGCACCTTCACCCTGCAACGCGAGATCAACGAGTTCCGCGGCGAGCCGCTGTTGGCGATTCTGCCCGGCGTGGCCCTGCAGGAGCTGTGGAGCCTGATGGGCACCGCCGAACAGGCGCTGTTCGTGGTGTCTCTGTTCGTGGTGCTGACCGGCCTGATCGGCATGCTCACGGCGATCCTCACCAGCCTCAACGAGCGCCGCCGCGAAATGGCCATCCTGCGCTCGGTGGGTGCACGCCCCTGGCATATTGCAGGGCTGCTGGTGATGGAGGCGTTCACCCTGGCGCTGGCGGGGATTGCCGCCGGGCTGGGCCTGCTCTACCTTGGCATCGCCCTGGCCCAGGGCACGGTGCAGGCCAACTACGGCCTGTACCTGCCGCTGGCGCTGCCCAGCGCCCACGAGTGGAGCCTGCTGGGGATCATCCTCGGCGCCGCCGTGCTGATGGGCAGCATTCCGGCCTGGCGGGCCTACCGCCAGTCGCTGGCCGACGGTTTGTCCATTCACCTGTGAGAACGCCCGTGATACGTCGTGCCCTGCTGTTGTTGCTGTTGATTGCCCCGCCCCTGTGGGCAGGTGAGCCGCGCACGCTGGAATGGCCGCAATTGATCCCCGAGGGTGCACCGGTGATCGTGCCGCAGATGACCCCACTGCACGACCTTTCGCAGTTGAGCAACGCGCTGGCCGGCGAAAGCGGCCCGGCGGCGCAGCAGCAGGCGCCCGACGCGCCGGTGGTGAAGGCACTGGATGGCCAGCAGGTGAAGCTGCCGGGCTACATCGTGCCACTGGAAGTCAGCGAGGAAGGCCGTACCACCGAGTTCCTGCTGGTGCCGTACTACGGCGCGTGCATTCACGTGCCGCCCCCACCGTCGAACCAGATCGTGCACGTGTTCAGCGAAATCGGCATCAAGGTCGAGGAGCTGTACCAGCCCTACTGGATCGAGGGGCCGATGCAGGTCAAGGCTTCCAGCAGCGAGCTGGCCGAGGCCGGCTACCAGATGGAAGCCGAGAAGATCTACGCCTATGAACTACAATAGAAGCCCCGCGCCAGGGCGTTTGCGGTTTCATTGAGCTGCGTCAAGAATCACCGCCTGTCAGCTCCTTACCATTGGACACATTAAATTCTAAACGTCCTTTGGGAGCTTCCATGAACAAGTCCTTGCTCAGCGCCTCGCTCATTGCCCTCGCGCTTGCAGCCCCTGTTGCCCACGCCCACCAGGCGGGCGATTTCATTCTGCGTGCCGGTGCGATCACCACCGCACCGAACGAGGACAGCGGCGATATCAAGCTCGACGGCACCAAGGTTGGCGGCACCAAGGCCACCCTGGACAGCGACACCCAGCTGGGCCTGGCCTTTGCCTACATGCTGACCGACCACATCGGCCTGGAACTGCTGGCAGCCACCCCGTTCCAGCACGAAGTGGGCGTAAAGGGCCTGGGCGCGGGCCTGGACGGCAAGCTGGCGAACATCAAGCAACTGCCACCGACCCTGTCGCTGCAGTACTACCCGATGGAGCCGACCTCCAAGTTCCAGCCTTACGCCGGTATCGGTCTTAACTACACCCTGTTCTTCGATGAAGACCTGAGCAGCAGCCGCAAGGCCCAGGGCTTCAGCAACATGAAGCTCAAGGACTCGGTCGGCCTGGCCGGCCAACTGGGCATGGACTACATGCTGACCGACAACCTGCTGGTCAACGCCGCGGTCTGGTACGTGGACATCGACACCAAGGCCACCATCGACGGCCCAAGCGCGCTGGGCGTGGGCAAGACCAAGGTGAGCGTGGATGTGGACCCATGGGTCTACATGGTGGGTGTGGGTTACAAGTTCTGACCATGAAAAAGCCCCGATCATTCGGGGCTTTTTTTTGGCTGCGATTCCCGTCAGGGAGATACCGCCTGCAGGAGCCGGCGTTGCCGGCGAAGCTTTTTACGTTCAGCGCCCCAGCAGGTGCGCCAGCCCATCGGCCAGTGGCGTCGGCTCGGGCAGGTCGAAGCGCGCCAGCAGCCGCGCATTGTCGGCCCGCGAATGACGGATATCACCCGCGCGCGCCGGCCCGTGATTGACCTCGGGCAACGGCCCTACCACCTTGCGCAGTGCGTCGAGCAACTGGTTCAGCGTGGTGGCGCGGTTCAGCCCCACGTTCACCGCGCCCTCCTGCACCTGCGCCTGTTCCAGCGCCTGCACCAGCACCGCCACCAGGTCGGCCACATACAGGAAGTCACGGGTCTGCTCGCCATCGCCAAACAGGTTGATCGGCGTGCCGTTGAGGGCGCGCTCGCAGAAGATGCTGATCACTCCCGAATACGGCGACGACGGGTCCTGGCGTGGCCCGAAGATATTGAAGAAGCGAAACACCACCGGCTCCAGCCCATGCTGGCGACGATAGAAGTCCAGGTACTGCTCGCTGGCCAGCTTGTCCACCGCATAGGGGGTCAGCGGCGCCTTGGGCGTGTCCTCGTCGATGGCCTGGCCTTCACCGTTGTTGCCGTACACCGCAGCGCTGGAGGCAAACAGCACGCGCTTGATGCCGGCCACACGCATCGCCTCGCACACGTTCAGCGTGCCGATGAAGTTGCTCTGGTGGGTCCTGACCGGGTCTTCCACAGAGGCCTGCACCGAGGCCACCGCCGCCAGGTGCACCACGGCCTGGCAGCCCTCGGCGGCCCGGGCCACCAGGGCGGCATCGGCCACGTCGCCCTCGATCAGTTGCAGGCGCGGGTTGTCCAGCTGCAGGTTCAGGCGCCGGCCGGTAGACAGGTCGTCGAGCACGCGCACCGCGTACCCCTTGGCCAGCAGCGCGTCGCTCAGGTGGGAGCCGATGAAGCCGGCCCCCCCGGTAATCAGGATAGGAGCATCAGCCATGACGATAGAACCGGTCCAGTAGGGTCGGCAGGCCGGCGCGCCAGGCACGCGGCTTGATGCCGAAGGTGTGGAGGATTTTCTTGCAGGCCAGCACTGCGTGCTGGGGTTCTTCGGCAGCATCCGGGCGGGCGGCGTGGGCCTGCGCAGTGGGCGCTTCGACGGCCAGCTGACGCAGTTGCCCGGCTTCGCTGAGGATCGCCTGACCCAGCGCCAGCGGCGTGGTCGCCTCGTTGCCGGCGTAATGGTAGGTGCCCCACAGTGGCGCGCCACAGTCCAGTTGCTTGAGCACCGCCAGGATCACCCGCGCTGCATCGTCGACCGGGGTCGGGTTGCCACGCCGGTCGTCGGCCAGCAGCAGTTCCTGCGAGTGCTCGGCGCGGGTCAGAAAACGCCCCAGCACGCCGTCGACGCTGTCGTCGAGCACCCAGCCAAAGCGCAGCAGCACGTGCTGCGGGCAGGTCGCGCGCACGCTCTGTTCGATGCGCCACAACGCCTGGCCACGTTGGCCGAGCGGTACCGGCTCGTCCTTTTCGCTGTAGGCCGTGGCCCGCGAACCGTCGAATACCCGGTAGCTGGAGGGTTGCAGCAAGATGATATTGTGGTGCTGGCACAGTTCGGCCAGGCGCTCGACCGCACGCTCCTGCGAAGCCAGGCGCTGCTCGCTCACCGATTCGGCCTGGAACCAGTCGAAGTAGTAGGCCAGATTGATCAGCGCATCGGGGCGGGTTTCATCGAGCAGCTGGGTCAGGCTCGCGGCATCCCAGCCCTGGTCAGGTGGGCGCGGCGCCAGAAAGCCGATATCTTCCTCGGCCCCGAGGCGAATCAGCGCTTGCCCAAGGGCATTTCCACCACCCAACAGCATCAGGCGCATTCGCATAGAATCAGCAGGTCCGGTCAGATAAATTGAGGGAAAGCGGATATTTTGCGGCTTCCAGCAGGCGAAGTCCAACGCGGGGCCGACTGGCGCCAAAGTCTAGAGTGTGTCAGCGCAAAGTGTGACGGGTTCAACGTAGTTCAAGAAATAACCTGCGCGCCCACCAGAAATGCCCGACTGCATCTACTGTAAAAGCGTCAGCCTCGCTGGTTCATGTCGACTTGTCGACCCTTCACCCCGGGCAAGAGGACCGCTTCATGCCGATCAAGACGGCCGCACACGGACGTGAGCGTTGGCAATTCGACGAACCCAGCCCGGGCCGCGAGTGCCTGGTGGTCGAAACGTTCGACGGCTACAGCCAGGAAGGTCGCCTGCTGATCCCCGATATCGAGCACGCGCCGCCGCTGTTCATGCTCGGCGGCGCACGCAGCGACTTCACCCACCTCAACCCGCTGCTGTACCGCCTGCAGGCCCTGGGCATCGGCTCGCTGACCGGCAACCTGTCGGGGCACAGCCTGGCCAGCCTGCCGGGGGCCCGGGCGCCCTCGCTGCACACCAACCTGGCCGAGGCGCTGCGCTTCTTTCGCCACGTCGAGCATCGCTGCAACACCGTGATCGGCCACAGCCTGGGCGCAGCGCTGGCGCTGAAAGTGGCAGCACACCATGCACGCCAGGTGAACAAGCTGGTGCTGCTGTGCCCGGCGGTCTATGCCGACAGCGCTTACGATGCACCGTTCGGCCCGGCCTTCACCCGCGCCATCAGCACCCCCCACGGGTTTCTCGACAGCGACAGCTACAAGTTCCTGCGCAGCTATCGCGGCCAGGTGCTGCTGGTGCTGGGCCAGTACGATGGCCTGCTGGCCGCCCACCACGGGCGAACCCCGGGCACGTCGGCAGGCCATGTGGAAATCGACGGCATGCTGCGCTACAGCCCGATCCCGGCCGAAGTCATCCAGGCGCTGAGCGACACCCTACCCCCCGGGCATTTCGAACAGCTGACCCTGCCCGACTGCGACCACGGCATCGCCGCACACCTGCGCGCCCATCCCCCACAGGCCGGGGCCCTGGCGCAGCAGGTGGCGGCATTCATTCGCCGCTGAGCACGGCGCCCTTCACTCGATCTCGAACAGGCCGTTGCGAATCGGCCCGACGTTGAGCCGTGCGCGCACATCGTCATCGATGCGCGGGTCATCCGGGCGGTACAGCCGGACCTGGCGGTAGGCATTGATGCGGTTGATTTCCGGGCCCAGGTATTCCCACACCACGCGGGTACACGCCGGAGTGCGCCGGTCACCGCTGGAGACGCCGGTCTTGAGGCCGTTGAGCCGGGTGATGCGGCTCTTGAAGCTGGGAATCAGGATGGTCTGGCTCATCTCGTTGACCGTCAGCGATTCGTAGTCGATCAGAAACACCCGGTCCTGCAACTGAAAGGCCGCGCCCAGGTAGCGGCAGCGCACCCAGTCTTCGGCCTGCACGTCGGTGCTGCTGGAGCGCTCCTGGCGTTCCTGGCGCTCGAACAGGAACGTGCCGCGTTCTTCGCGCAGGTGCACCAGCGACAGCAGGATGCTGCCCGGCACCGACATGCAGTTGGAATACTCGAAGTAGTAGCCGCAGTAGCGCGACAGATTGCCCTCGTGCTCGCGCAGCGGGCGCAGCAGTTCCAGCAACGGGTCGGCCTGGGCCGGGCTGGCAAGCGCCGAGCTGCGCGCACCGATCAGGCGCGCGAACTGTTCCGGCGGCAGGCCCAGTTCGTAGTCCTCGACGCCGAAGAAGTCGCCGATGCGCTTGAGGTTGTACGCCGTCGGCTGGCTCTGCCCGCTCAGGTACTTGTTGAACTGCGCCCGGTTGATCGACAGCTGCCGGCAAACCTCGGAAATAGAGCGGTAATGGCTGCACGCCAGCTTGAGGTTGGGGCCCAGGTGTTGACTCATTGATCAGGTACCGATTGATGCGATAGGCGCCAGTTTAGCATCAGGTCGCATCAACTCAGAGCAACCCGCGAAATTGTAACGACGTTTGTCATGACCAACCATGCGCCCCCAGGCAAACGGCGCACGCCGTCAGCCACTGTCATTCAGAACAAGAACCGAGGTCACGCCATGCTCGAAGTGCTCAACGATTTCCTTTCGGGGAAGCTCCTTATCGTGCTTATCGTCGGACTGGGAAGCTATTTCACCCTGCGCTCGCGATTTGTGCAGTTTCGCCATTTCATCCATATGTTCGGCGTATTCAAGGAATCGTTGCGCGGCCAGGCGGGCCAGTTGAGTTCGTTCCAGGCACTGATGCTGAGCCTGGCCGGGCGCGTGGGTGCCGGCAACATCGCCGGTGTCGGTATCGCCGTGACCCTGGGCGGCCCGGGCGCGGTGTTCTGGATGTGGGTGACGGCGCTGGTGGGCATGTCCAGCAGCTTCTTCGAATGCACCCTGGCGCAGGTCTACAAGCGCGCCGACGGTGACGGCCTATACCGCGGCGGCCCGGCCTACTACATCCTGCACGGCCTCAACCTGCGCACCATGGCAGTGGTGTTCTCGGTGTTGCTGCTGGTGACCTACGGCTTCGCCTTCAACGGCCTGCAGTCGTACACCGTGACCCACTCGCTGCAGAACGCCTTCGGCTTCGCCCCGGAGCACACCGGGATTGCCCTGGCCGTGCTGCTGGCCATCGTGTTCCTGGGCGGGATCAAGCGCATCGCCTCGGTGTCCGACCTGCTGGTGCCGGTCAAGACCCTGGCCTACATCGGCGTTACCCTGTACGTGATCGGCAGCCAGATCGAACACGTGCCGGCCATGCTCGAAACCATCTTCAAGAGCGCCTTCGGCCTGGACCCTGCATTCGGCGGCCTGCTGGGCAGTGCCATCGTGATGGGCGTCAAGCGTGGCGTGTTCGCCAACGAAGCGGGCCTTGGCAGTGCGCCCAACGTGGCCGCCGTGGCGGCAGTGAAACACCCGGGCGCCCAGGGCGTGGTGCAGGCATTCAGCGTGTTCCTCGATACCTTCGTGATCTGCACCTGCACCGCGCTGCTGATTCTGCTGTCGGGCTTCTACACCCCGGGCTTCGAAGGTGACGGCATCGTGCTGACCCAGAACTCGCTGGCTGCCGTGGTCGGTGACTGGGGTCGCCTGTTCGTCAGCGTGGCGCTGTCGCTGTTCGTGTTCACCTGCATCCTCTACAACTACTACCTGGGCGAAAACAGCCTGCAGTTTCTGACCCGCAACCGTGCGGTGCTGATGGTCTACCGTGCCCTGGTGCTGGCGCTGATCGTGTGGGGCTCGGTGCAGAACCTGTCGACCGTGTTCGCCTTCGCCGACATCACCATGACGTGCCTGGCCTTCGTCAACCTGATCGCCCTGGCGCTGCTGTTCAAGATCGGCCTGCGCGTGATGCGCGACTACGACGACCAGCGCAAGGCAGGCATCAAGCAGCCGGTATTCGACTCGGCCAGGTTCCCCGACCTGGACCTGGACACCCAGGCCTGGCCTGCTGTCCAGCCCGCTGAAAGCGCACGCCCTGCCAGCGTGAGCGAAGCTCAAGCTCAAGCGCAACGCTGAGCTACCCTGTGCCGCCGCCCCGTTCGCGGGCGGCAGCCGATTCGCGATGCCCCTTTTCTCACCTGCCTGGAATGCTCACCATGCGCGCGGTCAAGAACCTTCTCGTCCTCTACACCGGCGGCACCATCGGCATGCTGCAAACGCCCCATGGCCTGGCGCCGGCCGGTGGCTTCGAGGCACGCATGCGCGCCTGGCTGGACACGCACCCGACGCCACCCCGGGTGCACTGGCGCCTGCAGGAGATGTCACCGCTGCTCGACAGCGCCAACATGCAGCAGGCCAACTGGCTGGCCATGCAGGCGGCCATCGTCACGGCGGTGACGCGTGACGGCCACGACGGCATCCTGCTGCTGCACGGCACCGACACCCTGGCCTACAGCGCAGCAGCGTTGTCGTTCCTGCTGCTGGGGCTGGATGTGCCGGTAGTGCTCACCGGCTCGATGCTGCCGGCCGGCGCACCGCACAGCGACGCCTGGGACAACCTGCACGGCGCCCTGGCCCTGTTCGAAAGCGGCCTGCAAAGCGGCGTGCAGCTGTATTTCGCAGGCCAGCTGCTGCACGGCGCACGGGCCAGCAAACTGCGCAGCGAGGCCTTCGATGCGTTTGCCGCGCCGGCGCGCCACCGCGAAGGCAGCCGCGCCAGCGCGTTGCCCGCGGTACTCGGCTATGCCCAGCCGCGGGTGCCGGTGAAACTGGCGGTGCTGCCGGTGTACCCCGGCTTGCAGGCCGAGCAGGTGCAGGCACTGGTGGCGAGCGGCGTGCGCGGCCTGCTGCTTGAATGCTATGGCAGCGGCACCGGCCCATCGGAGGATGCAGCACTGATGCAGGCGTTGCAGAAGGCGCGCCAGGGTGGCGTGCTGATTGCCGCCATCAGCCAGTGCATCGAGGGCAGTGTGCTGTTCGATACCTACGCCGCCGGCAGCCGCCTGCGCGAGACCGGCCTGGTATCGGGCGGCGGCATGACCCGCGAGGCGGCGCTGGGCAAGCTGTTCGCCCTGCTGGGCGCGGGGCTGGACATCGACACCGCCGAGCACTGGTTCGCCCTGGACCTGTGCGGTGAACGGGTGGCCTGAGGCACTGCGAAAAATGGCGGAAGGCAGCCGGAGTCGAACCTGCCCGGGAACGGCTGCCGTCCCCAACCGGGTTTGAAGCCCGGCCGCGCCACCGGGCGCGATTGCCTTCCTTGAATTCAGTTGTCGCCCGGTTGAGCCAGGGCATTGTCGCGGCGAATGCGACGCTGGTCGCCCAGGCGCCGGGTCAGGCCGATGCGGTCGAAGTATTCCAGCACCTGGATGCTGCGCTTGCGCCCGATACCCAGCGCATCACGAAAAACCGTCACCTGCACCTCATCACCCGCCATGCGCAACAGCATAGCCGCCATTTGCCGCACTGTGGCCTCGGGATAGAACAGATCGCGCACCACCTGGTGCACCTGGCCCAGACGCGCCATCTTGCGCAGCAGCAGCCGCACCTCGGCTTCTTCGCTGCCGGTGGCGCGGGCCAGGTCGCGCACCCAGGGCGGATCGAAACGCGCCGCCAGCAGCAACGGTTGCACCTGTTGCCAGAGCGCCGTGTCGGCCTCGTTCAGGCGCGCCTGGTGCGTGGGCAGGTGCAGCCACGGACCGCTGCTGGCAATCGCCTGCTCGCCCAGCAACTCGTCCACCAGGCTGATGAACGCCGGCCGCTCCAGTGCCAGGCTGGCGAAACGGCGCAGGCGGTCGCGGTCAGGGCCGAGCTGGTCGGGTTCGAGCTCGTGAAAGCGCGCCAGTTGCGCCAGCACCCGGGCCTTGAGCGCCTGCCATTGCGTCGTGTCGAACAGCAGCGGCCCCTGCCGCGTGGCCACCACCTGCACCTGCGCATCCAGCCGCCAGTGGCTGCGCAAGCGATTGAACTGGCGCTCCAGGCGCTGCGGGTCGAGCCCGCCCGTGCCTTGCGCAAGCAGCGCCGGCAAGGCCTGTTCCAGGCTGTCGGCCGCCGCCATTGCCTGCAGCTGCGCCAGCCGCTGCGGGCTGCGGCGCTGGCGGGCCGGGGCAAACGGATCGAGTACGCGCCCGCCGCCAATGGTGCGCTGGGCACTCTGGTCGCGCAGCACCACGGGGTCGCCATGCACCGCCTGCACCGGCGCGTTGACCAGCAGCTGCGCGAACATGCGCGCCCCGGGCGCCAGCCGCTCGCCCTCCAGCAATGCCACGCGGGCGGTGACATCCTGGGTGCCCAGGTGCAGGTGCACCGGGCTGAAATGCTCGAGTGCACGGGCTTCCCCGGCCAGCAGGTGCAGTTCGATATCCAGCCGCTGAGTAGGCGCATGCAGCCACTCGGCCAGCAGCCAGTCGCCGCGGTGGATATGCTCCAGCGCCAGCCGCTCGGCACTGATGTTCAGGGCCACGCGCTGCCCGGCGAAGGCCTGGGTCGCGACCTGGTTCTGCGCGTGCAGGCCGCGCACCCGCACCGGTTTGCCCGCCTTGCCCAGCACCAGGCTGTCGCCCACCTGAACCTGCCCGGACAACGCGGTGCCCGTGACCACGATACCGGCCCCGGCCACGCTGAAGGCCCGGTCGATGGCCAGGCGAAAAGCGCCACCCTGGCTACGCGGCTGCAGGGCGTGCTGCGCGGCGAGCAATGCCTGACGCAGTGCCTCGATACCCTGGCCGCTGACACTCGACACCGCGAACTGCGCCGCCCCGGCATACGGTCCCGGCGCAAGCAGCCCGCGCACCTGGGCCTGCACCGCCTGCACCCGCGCCGGCTCGACCCGGTCGCATTTGGTGATGGCCACCAGCGCCTGCGCGATGCCCAGCAGTTCGACGATGGCCAGGTGCTCGCGGGTCTGGGGCATCACCCCGTCGTCGGCCGCCACCACCAGCAGCACCAGGTCGATACCCTGGGCGCCGGCCAGCATGTTGTGGATAAACCGCTCGTGGCCCGGCACGTCGACAAAGCCGGTCAACGGCGCATCCGTCGCCAGCGCTGCATAACGGTAGCCAAGGTCGATGGTGATGCCGCGTTCGCGCTCTTCGCGCCGATGATCCCCGGCCTGGCCGGTGAGGGCTTCGAGCAGCGCGGTCTTGCCATGGTCGATGTGCCCGGCGGTGCCGACGATCACGTGGGCAGTACCGCCAGTTGCGTCAGCTGCGCCAGCCACGCGGGTTCGTCATCCAGCTGGCGCAGGTCGAGCCACAGCGCGTCGTCGTCCAGGCGCCCGAGCACCGGGATGGGCAACGCGCGCAAGGCCGCTTCCAGCGCCAGCAGGCTGCGACCGCGCAGGCGCTTGGACACCTGTGGGCGCATGCACAGCGCAGCACTGGGCAGGCGTGCCACCGGCTGGCTGCCGCTGCCGATCATGCCCAGTGCAGGCAGCGCGGCAACGCTCCACGACGCGCCCAACGCCTGTGCCATGCGCGGCGCCAAGCGTTCGGCCTGGGCCAGGATCTCGGCTTGCGGCCGGGTCAGCAGGCGCAGGCTGGGCAGGCGCTCGGCCAAACGGTCGGGGTCGCGGTACAGGCCCAGCACCGCTTCCAGCGCGGCGAGGGTCAACTTGTCGACCCGCAGGGCACGCTTGAGCGGGTTCTTCTTGATGCGCGCGATCAGCGCCTTGCTGCCCACGATGATCCCGGCCTGCGGACCGCCGAGCAGCTTGTCGCCGCTGAAGGTAACGATATCGGCGCCATCGGCCAGGGCCTGACGCACCGTGGGTTCGGCGGGCAGGCCCCAGCGGGTCAGGTCGATCAGGCTGCCGCTGCCCAGGTCTTCGAGCAGCGGCAGGCCGTGCTGGTGGGCCAGTTGCGCCAGCTCGGCGGTGGGCACATGGCTGGTGAAGCCTTCAATGCTGTAGTTGCTGCAATGCACGCGCATCAGCAGGCCGCTGCGCGGGTTGATTGCCGCTTCGTAGTCGCGGGCGTGGGTGCGATTGGTGGTGCCCACCTCGTGCAGCCTGACCCCGGCGCGGGCCATGATGTCGGGGATGCGGAATGCACCACCGATCTCGATCAGTTCGCCGCGCGAAATGATGCCCTCCTTGCGCGCGCCCAGGCTGTTGAGCGCCAGCAGCACGGCGGCGGCATTGTTGTTGACCACGGTCACGGCCTCGGCGCCGGTGAGCTCGCGGATCAGGCCTTCGATCAGGTCGTCACGGTCGCCGCGCTTGCCGCTGTCCAGGTCGAACTCGAGGTTGAGGGGGTGGCGCGCGGCAAGCTGGACGGCCTCGATGGCGGCTTCGGGCAGCAGCGCGCGGCCCAGGTTGGTGTGCAGCACGGTGCCGGTGAGGTTGAACACCCGGCGGATGTGGCTGCGGTGCCGGGCGGCGAGGCGTTCGTTGGTGCGGCCGGCGAGCACCTCGGGGGCCAGTTCGGCAGCGCCGAGCTGGCCGTGGCGGGCGGGCTCGCGCAGGTCATCGAGCAGTTGGCGCAAGGTGGCGAGCACGGCGTCGCGGCCGTAGCGGTCCACCAGGGGAACGCAGGCAGGGCTGCGCAGGAGGGTGTCGATGGAGGGTAGACGGTGGGTGCACTGAGTGACGTTGGAGGACATGCAAAAACGCTCCGGCCTATGTAGGAGCCGGCCTTGCCGGCGAATGGAACACCGCGCAGGGTCGGATCCCACAGTGTAGTGCGCCCTTCGCGCAAGGCCGCCCTACAGGCCCGGGGCCAGCAACAGGTTCGGCGCCAGGCGCTGGTACCCCTCCTGATCCAGGCGCATGTCCAGTGCCAGGCTGGCCAGGTCTGCCGACAGGGCCTCCGATTGCGCATCGCTTTCAAGGTAGACCAGCTTCAGGTAACTGTGGCATTCGAGGCAGCATTCGGCCCGCAACGGCGACTGCCCGGCGACATGGCGGTCATCCTCCAGGCTGAAGTACTGCAAGCCCTTGCTTTGCTCGCAATACACGCACTTGACCCGCACCGCATGCCATTCACAGGCACACAACGCACACACCAGGTAGCGCAGGCCGTTGTACTTGCCGCGGTGGCGGATTACCCCCGCCATCGCCGGCGAACCACATGCCGGGCACTGCCCCAGGCTGTCGCCGGGCTTGAGTTCGACGCCGGGCATGGCCAGCAGCCAATGGCTCCACGCCGCCTGCAGCGCGGCCCCCAGAAACGGCACCAGCGCCGCCGGCACCGCGCTGTACTGCCCGCCCAGCAGTGCCAGCGCCCACACCATGCGCTGCCCTGCCCCGGCCTCGCGCAATTGCATCTGGGCCTGATGCGCCAGCGGCGAAGACGCCTCGTAGCGTTGCAACAGGGCATCCAGCCAGCCCTGCCAGGCGCCCTCGCGCACCAGGCTGTCGGCGGCCAGTGGCGCCAAGCCGTGGGTCACGCACAGTTGCAGGCGCTGCGGGTCGGGCATGGCCGCTGCCGGCGGGTTGTCCAGCAACCCCTGCTGCACGCGGCACAACCCGGCCACGAAGCGCAGGTAGTCGCCCAGCGCATGCCCCTCGGCCAGCAGGTCGAGGCGTTCGGCACGCAGCGCAAACAGCTGGGGCGGTGGCGGGTGCAGAAACGGCGGCGAACTGGCCGACGCCTGGATCTGATCGGGTTCCATCACGGTACTCAAGGCTTGGCTCCTTTGTGCGTGTCGGGCCGCTCGTCCCGAGTGACCTCCCGGTACCATAGCGCATGGTGCTTGCGCGCCCACGCGCGGCTGACCCAGCCATGCAGCATGGCGCTGACCGAGCCCTTGATCCAGATGCCGGCATAGATGTGCACGATGATGCTCAGCACCAGCACGAAGCCGGCCAGGGCATGCAGCAGGGTGGCCAGGCGAATGGTGTCGATACCGAAGTACGCGCTGAAGTAGGCACGCCAGATCACCACGCCACTCACCAGCAGCACCAGCATGCACGCCAGCAGGGTCCAGAACAGCAGCTTCTGCCCGGCGTTGTACTTGCCCACCGGTGGTACGCCCTCCTCCTCGTTGCGGATCACCCGGTCGACCCGGCGCAGCCACTGCCGGTCGGTGGCGGTGATGAAGTTGGCTCGCCAGAAGCGCAGCACCAGCCCCAGGAACAGCACGAACATCAGCACGCCCATGAACGGGTGCAGGACGCGTGTCCACGGCCCGCCGCCGAACAGGTGGCTGAGCCAGAACAGCGCCGGGTGAAACAGCGCCAGCCCCGACAGTGCCGCCATGAAGAACAGGATCGCCACCAGCCAGTGGTTGGTGCGCTCGTTGGCGGTGTAACGCAGTATCGGCTTGTGCTTCATGGCCGTTGCTCCCCTGGTGCGGTGGGCTTGCCCGGGTCATACACATGCACCGACGGGTCGACCTGATGCACGCTGGTGTCAGGATGCTCGTCATCCTCTTCCTCGACCCGCTGCGGGCCGATGCGCACGTAGTGGAAGAACCCGGCCAGCACCGCCGCCCCCATGGCCAGCAGCGCCAGCGGTTTGCTCACGCCCTTCCATAGCCCGACCAGCGGGCTGATCACCGGGTTGTCGGGCAGCCCCGCGTACACGCGCGGCGTGTCGGCGTGGTGCAGCACGTACATCACATGGGTGCCACCCACGCCGTCCGGGTCGTACAGGCCGGCATGCTCGAAGCCCCGCGACTTGAGGTCGACGATGCGTTCGGCGGCGTGCTCCTGCATGTCGGTCTTGCTGCCGAACACGATGGCGCCGGTGGGACAGGTCTTCACGCAGGCCGGCTCCAGCCCCACGGCCACGCGGTCGGAACACAGGGTGCACTTGTAGGCCTTGTGATCCTTCTGCGAGATGCGCGGGATGTTGAACGGGCAGCCGGTGATGCAGTAGCCGCAGCCGATGCAGTGGTCCTGGTTGAAGTCGACGATGCCGTTGGCGTGCTTGATGATCGCCCCCGGGCTGGGACAGGCCTTGAGGCAGCCGGGGTCGGCGCAGTGCATGCAGCCGTCCTTGCGGATCAGCCACTCCAGGTTGCCGTCGGCGGTCTCGTGCTCGGTGAAGCGCATCAGCGTCCAGCTTTCAGCACTGAGGTCCTGCGGGTTGTCATAGGTGCCGTGGTTGTGACCCACCTCGTCGCGCAGCTCGTTCCATTCCGAACACGCCACCTGGCAGGCCTTGCAGCCGATGCACTTGGTGGTGTCGATCAGCTTGGCGACCTGCTCCTGCTGGCGCACCGAGGGGGGCAGCGTGGTGGTGGCCGAACGGGCAATGATGTCTTGGCTGGCCATCAGATCTTCTCCACGTTGACCAGGAACGACTTCGATTCCGGGGTCTGTGTATTGCCATCGCCGAGGAACGGCACCAGGGTGTTGGTCAGGTAGCCATGCCGCGTCAGCCCGGTGAAGCCCCAGTGCAGCGGGATACCGACCTGGTGCACGGTCTGGTTGTTGACCTGCAGCGGACGAATCCGCTTGGTGACGACCGCCACCGCCTCGATATGCCCACGCTTGCAACTCACCCGCACCCGGTCGCCGGCCTGGATACCCTTCTGCTGCGCCAGCACTTCACCGATCTCGACGAACTGCTCGGGCTGGGCGATGGCGTTCAGGCGCGCATGCTTGCTCCAGAAGTGAAAGTGCTCGGTCAGCCGGTAGGTGGTGGCCGCGTAGGGGTAGTCCTTGGCCTGGCCGAGGGTGTCCCACACCGAGTCGAAGATGCGTCCGGCCGGGTTGCTGGTGGCCTTCTTGTTGGTGGGGTGCAGCGGGTTGATCCCGATCGGCGTCTCGAAGGGTTCGTAGTGCTCGGGGAACGGGCCTTCGGCCATCTTGTCGACGGCGAAGAACCGGGCCACCCCTTCGGGGTTCATGATGAACGGGTTCATGCCCGCCTCGGGGGGCACGTCGGCCTTGTAGTCCGGGGTGTCGGTGCCGGTCCAGGCCTTGCCGTTCCACCATACCAGGCGTTTTTTCGGGTCCCAGGGCTGGCCTTGCGGGGTGGCCGAGGCACGGTTGTAGAGGATTCGCCGGTTCATCGGCCAGGCCCAGGCCCAGCCCAGGTTCTGCTTCATGCCATACGGGTCGCTGTTGTCGCGCCGAGCCATCTGGTTGCCCTGCTCGGTCCAGCTGCCGCAGAAGATCCAGCAGCCGGACGCGGTACTGCCATCGTCCTTGAGCTGGGCGAACCCCGACAGTTGCTGGCCGCCCTTGAGCGCGGCGCCGGTGGCATCGACCTGATCGGTCACGGCCACGCCGTTGAGCTCCCTGGCCAGCTCTTCGGGGGAGGGTTCATCGGCGACCTTGTACGGCCAGCTGAGGTTGAGCAGCGGTTCGGCAAACGCGCCACCCTCGGCGCGGTAGCGTTCACGCAGGCGCAGGAACAGGTCGCTCATGATGCGCACGTCGGTACGGGTTTCGCCCGGGCCGTCGGCGCCCTTCCAGTGCCACTGCAGCCAGCGGCTGCTGTTGACCAGCGAACCGTCCTCCTCGGCGAAGCAGGTGGTGGGCAGGCGGATGACCTCGGTGGCGATGTCGGCCGTGCTGACGTCGTTGTACGGCCCTGCGTTGCGCCAGAACTCCGAGGTTTCGGTGGCCAGCGGGTCCATCACCACCAGCCACTTGAGCTTGCTGAGCGCGGCAGTGACGCGGTTCTTGTCGGGCAGCGCAGCAATCGGGTTGAAGCCCTGGCACATGTAGCCGTGCACCTCGCCCCTGCCCATCATGTCGAACATCTTGAGCACGTCGTAGCCTGGGATGTCGAGCTTGGGCAGCCAGTCGTAGCCCCAGTGGTTCTCGGCAGTGGCGTTGGCGCCATACCAGGCCTTCATCAGACTGACGTGGAACTTGCCGTAGTTCTGCCAGTACGACAGCTGCCCTGGGCGCAGCGGCTTGAGGGCGCGTTTGGCGATGTAGCCGTCGTAGTCCTGCTCGGCATCACCGGGCAGGGTCAGGTAGCCCGGCAAGGAGTTGGACAGCAGGCCCAGGTCGGTCAGGCCCTGGATGTTGGAGTGCCCGCGCAGGGCGTTGACCCCGCCACCCGGCATGCCGACGTTGCCCAGCAGCAGTTGCACCATCGCCGCGCTGCGGATGATCTGCGCGCCGATCGAATGCTGGGTCCAGCCCAGGGCATAGAGGATGGTCATGGTCTTGCCGGGTGTGGAGCAGGTGGCGATCTCTTCCCAGATCTTCTGCATGCTGGCCTGGGGCATGCCGCAGGTCATGCTGGCGAGCTCCGGGGTGTAGCGGCTGTAGTGCTGCTTCATCAGCTGGTAGACGCAGCGCGGGTCCTGCAGGGTCGGGTCGACCTTGGCGAAACCGTCTTCACCCAGTTCGTAGCCCCAGCCGGACTTGTCGGCATAGGTACGCTTGGCCGCATCGTAGCCACTGAACAGCCCGTCCTCGAAGCCGAAGCCGGCTTTGACGATGAACGACACGTCGGTGTAGTTGCGCACGTACTCGTGCTGGATCTGGTCAGTGCTGAGCAGATAGTTGATCAGGCCGCCCATGAAGGCGATGTCGCTGCCGGTGCGAATCGGCGCGTAGTAATCGGCCACCGAGGCGGTACGGGTAAACCGTGGGTCGACCACGATCAGCCGCGCCTGGTTGTGCGCCTTGGCTTCGGTCACCCATTTGAAACCGCACGGGTGCGCTTCTGCTGCGTTGCCGCCCATCACCAGGATCAGGTTCGCGTTGGCGATATCGGTCCAGTGATTGGTCATGGCACCACGGCCGTACGTCGGGGCAAGACTTGCCACCGTCGGGCCGTGTCAGACACGCGCCTGGTTGTCGAACCCCAGCATGCCCAAACTGCGAATGACCTTGTGGGTCAGGTAGCCGGCTTCGCTGGAAGCCGCCGAGGCCGCGAGGAACCCGGTGCTGAGCCAGCGGTTGACGGTCTGGCCCTGGGCGTTCTTCTCGATGAAGTTGGCGTCGCGGTCGGCCTTGACCAGCTCGGCCACTCGGTCCATGGCCTCATCCCAGCTGACGCGCGTCCACTCGTTGCTGCCCGGCTTGCGCACCTGCGGGTACTGCAGGCGGCTGGGGCTGTGGATAAAGTCCAGCAGGCCTGCACCTTTGGGGCACAGGGTGCCGCGGTTGACCGGGTGATCGGCGTCGCCTTCGACGTGGATGATGCTCTGCGCCACGTTCTTGCCCGCATCGCCCTGGCTGTACAGGATCAGGCCGCAGCCGACCGAGCAGTAGGGGCAGGTGTTGCGGGTTTCCTTGGTGCGGGCCAGCTTGAAGTGGCGTATCTGTTCGGCGAAGGCCGGCGCGGGGGCCATGCCCAGCGCCGCCAGGCTCGAACCTCCAAGGCCGATGGCGGCGACCTTGAAAAATTGCCGACGGTTGAGATCCATCGTGCACTCCTGATCAGGTGGTGGACGCGCGGAGCATTGCCGGCGTCTCGTGAACAGTCACGGTGGCGGCCACTGGGTGGTCGTCAATATTCACTCTAGCCAAGATCGGGCCAAGCACCATTAAAACGGATTATCGATGCGCGCAACGGGTGCATAATCGCCAGCCTGACCACCATCGCCAAGGGACTGCATGATGCAATTGGACAAGAACGGGTTGCCGCTGCTGGAGCAGTTTGGCGAAGAAGGTTTTGTGGACTGCGTGTTTCAGGTGCAGCACCTGATGCAGGATGACGTGCACTACCACTTTGACCTGCGTGCCGCGTTCGCCGGGCACTCGGTGGGTGTGCGGGCGCGGCTGCGACGCGACGTGCAGCCGGGGTTCGATGGCGAGATGAACGTGATACAGGCGCACTTCTACAGCGACGGGCTCGAGATCTCGTCGCTGGGCCTGGAGACCGAGCGGTTCATCGAGGCGCTGGCACAGCTGTATGAAATCGAGCTGGTCGATGGCCCCGGGGCGGTCGGCGAGCGCTTCAGCGTGATTGCGCTGCACCAGGCGGACACCGGGCTTGAAGCGGGTGCGGTGCGCCTGAAGGTGTTCGGCAACGACCGTTCGGATTCGGCGCCAGGCAGCTACTACGAAAGCTTCTTCAATGTCGACCTGCCAGCCGGTCATGTGTACTGGAACGAGAAGGACGTGGAGTATCGCGCACCGATGCTCAATGCACTGGCCGGGCTGGTGGGCCAAGGCGTGGCCGCGGCGTGAGTGCTCACGGGCCGCTTCACCTCCTGGCGGCCCGCTAGAGGTACCGCGAGGCCCGCACGTGCGCTGAACATCGCAAGCGTGTCAGGGCCACCGCCCACCGAGGTTTCCCCAGAACGCAAAACGCCCGATGCAGCGCATCGGGCGTTTGTCTTGAAGCGCGGCGTTGGCCAGGGCTCAGAACGGGATGTCGTCATCGAAGCTGTCGAAGTCGGCAGCCGGCTGCGGCGCAGGCTGTTGCGGCGCAGGGCGCTGCTGAGGGGCCTGCTGTGGACGCTGCTGAGGCGCCTGCTGACGCGGGGCCTGGTTGTAGTTGTTGCCACCCTGCTGCGAACCGTCCTGGTTTTGCGGACGACCACCCAGCAGCTGCATGGTGCCCTGCATGTCGACGATGATCTCGGTGGTGTAACGCTTGATGCCGTCCTTTTCCCACTCGCGGGTCTGCAGCTTGCCCTCGATGTACACCTGCGAACCCTTGCGCAGGTACTCGCCGGCAATCTCGGCAACCTTGCCGAACATCGAAACACGGTGCCACTCGGTACGCTCGACCTTCTGGCCGGTCTGCTTGTCGGTCCACTGCTCGCTGGTGGCCAGGCTGAGGTTGGTCACCGCGTTGCCGTTGGGCAGGTGGCGAACTTCAGGGTCCTGGCCGCAAGTGCCGACCAAAATGACTTTGTTAACCCCACGGGCCATAACGTTCTCCTAGGCTTGGCACGCCGCGGGCGCCGGGTTTACCAGCAGCTCCAGGGCCGTACGATCCAAAATTTGTGTATCCAGTTTGATATAGATGGCGGCTTCCTCTGCCACCACCACTGCGTCGGTCACACCCGGCACGGCCTTGAGGCGCTCGGTCAAGCCCGCTTCGCGCATCGCTTCTGGCGACAACGGCAAGCGCAGGCTCGTCACGTAAGGTGGTTCGCGCATAGTAACAGCTATGGCCAACCAAAGGGCACAGAGGCCTGCGCACCCCAGGAAAACCACGCTCAAGCCGCCATGCTGGAACAACCAGCCACCCATGATCCCGCCCAGCGCCGCCCCCAGGAACTGGCTGGTGGAATACACCCCCATCGCCGTGCCCTTGCCACCGGCCGGCGACACCTTGCTGATCAGCGAAGGCAACGAGGCTTCGAGCAGATTGAAGGCGGTGAAGAAGATCACCGTGCCGATCACCAGTGACTGCAGGCTGTTGCCCAGCTCCCAGAAAAACAGCTCTGTGAGCATGAGCACACTGACCGCGCCGAGCAGGACACGTTTCATCTTGCGCTTTTTTTCACCGTAGATGATGAACGGAATCATTGCGAAGAATGAAACCAGCAAGGCGGTGAGGTAGACCCACCAGTGCTCCTCTTTCGGCAACCCGCCACGCTCCACGAACGCCAGCGGCAAGGCGACGAAGCTGGCCATGAGGATGGCGTGCAGCACGAAGATGCCGACGTCCAGGCGCAGCAGGTCGGGGTGACGCAGGGTCGGCCCCAGGGCCTGCTTGGCCACGCCCGACTCGCGGTGCGCCAGCGGGCCGTTGGAGGCCGGCACCACGAAGGCGATCAGGCCGATGCCCACCACCGCCATCGCCGCGGTGGCCAGGAACAACCCCGACAGGCCGAAGGCCCGCGTTACCAGTGGCCCCACGACCATCGCCACGGCGAACGACAGGCCGATGCTCATGCCGATCATGGCCATGGCCTTGGTGCGGTGCTGTTCGCGGGTGAGGTCCGAGAGCAACGCCATGACTGCCGCGGAGATGGCGCCCGCACCCTGCAGGATGCGCCCGGCGATCACGCCCCAGATCGAGTCGGCCTGCGCTGCCAGCACACTGCCCAGGGCAAAGATCACCAGCCCCAGGTAGATCACCGGCCGACGGCCGATGCGGTCGGAAATGACCCCGAACGGAATCTGCAACACGGCCTGGGTCAGGCCATAGGCACCGATGGCCAGGCCGATGAGCGCCGGCGTGGCGCCCGCCAGGTCCATGCCATAGGTGGCCAGTACCGGCAGCACCATGAACATGCCCAGCATACGGAAGGCGAACACCAGGGCCAGGCCGCCTGCGGCGCGGGTCTCGCTGCCGCTCATGCGTTCGCTGTGGGGATCGTGCATGGATAAACCTCGTGTGAACCGGCGGCGATTCTACCAGTCGGATCGGTTAACGGCATATACGCGACGCTTTGCCGCGTGGTGGCAGCGCGCCGTATACTCCTCCGTTTATGCCCGCCAAGCGAGGCCGCAGTGGACAAGATCCTGATACGTGGGGCACGTACCCACAACCTTAAGAACATCGACCTGACCCTGCCCCGGGACAAACTGATCGTCATCACCGGTCTGTCCGGGTCCGGCAAGTCATCGCTGGCGTTCGACACCCTGTACGCCGAAGGCCAGCGCCGCTACGTGGAATCGCTGTCGGCGTATGCCCGCCAGTTCCTGTCGATGATGGAAAAGCCAGACGTCGACACCATCGAGGGGCTGTCGCCGGCCATCTCGATCGAGCAGAAGTCGACCTCGCACAACCCGCGCTCGACCGTGGGCACCATCACCGAGATCTACGATTACCTGCGCCTGCTGTATGCCCGTGTGGGCACCCCACGCTGCCCCGACCACGACATCCCGCTCGAAGCCCAGACTGTCAGCCAGATGGTCGACCTGGTGCTGGCCCAGCCCGAGGGCAGCAAGCTGATGCTGCTGGCTCCGGTGATTCGCGAGCGCAAGGGCGAGCACCTGGCGGTGTTCGAAGAGCTGCGTGCCCAGGGCTTCGTGCGCGCCCGGGTCAACGGCAAGCTGTACGAGCTGGACGAGTTGCCCAAGCTCGACAAGCAGAAGAAGCACAGCATCGATGTGGTGGTCGACCGCTTCAAGGTGCGCGACGACCTGCAGCAGCGCCTGGCCGAATCGTTCGAGACGGCCCTTAAGCTGGCCGATGGCATCGCCCTGGTGGCGCCGATGGACGACGAGCCGGGTGAAGAGATGATCTTCTCGGCGCGCTTCGCCTGCCCGATCTGCGGCCACGCGATCAGCGAGCTGGAGCCCAAGCTGTTCTCCTTCAACAACCCGGCCGGCGCCTGCCCGACCTGCGACGGCCTGGGCGTGAAGCAGTTCTTCGACATCAAGCGCCTGGTCAACGGCGAGCTGACCCTGGCCGAGGGCGCGATTCGCGGCTGGGACCGGCGCAATGTGTATTACTTCCAGATGCTCGGCTCGCTGGCCGCGCATTACGGGTTCAGCCTGGAGGTGCCGTTCAACGAGCTGCCGGCCGACCAGCAGAAGGTGATCCTGAACGGCAGTGGCAAGCACAACGTCGACTTCAAGTACCTCAACGACCGGGGCGATATCGTCAAGCGTTCGCACCCCTTCGAGGGCATCGTGCCGAACCTGGAGCGGCGCTACCGCGAGACCGAATCGGCCACCGTGCGTGAAGAGCTGGCCAAGTTCCTCAGCACCCAGCCCTGCCCCGACTGCCGCGGCACCCGCCTGCGCCGCGAGGCGCGCCATGTGTGGGTTGGCGAGAAGACCCTGCCAGCGGTTACCAACCTGCCGATCGGCGATGCCAGCGACTACTTCGGCGGCCTCAAGCTGACCGGGCGCCGTGGCGAGATCGCCGACAAGATCCTCAAGGAAATCTGCGAACGCCTGCAGTTTCTGGTGAACGTGGGCCTGGACTACCTGACGCTGGATCGCAGCGCCGATACCCTGTCGGGCGGCGAGGCCCAGCGTATCCGCCTGGCCAGCCAGATCGGCGCCGGCCTGGTGGGGGTGATGTACATTCTCGACGAGCCATCCATCGGCCTGCACCAGCGCGACAACGATCGCCTGCTGGGCACCCTCAACCACCTGCGCGACATCGGCAACACGGTGATCGTGGTGGAGCACGACGAGGACGCCATCCGCATGGCCGACTACGTGGTGGATATCGGCCCGGGCGCGGGCGTGCATGGCGGCCAGATCGTGGCCGAGGGCACCCCGGCCGAGGTGATGGCGCACCCGGACTCGCTGACCGGCAAGTACCTGTCGGGCCGCGTGAAGATCGCCGTGCCGGCCAAGCGCACCCCGCGCAACAAGAAGCTGTCGCTCAAGCTCAAGGGCGCACGCGGCAACAACCTGCAGAACGTCGACCTGGAGATCCCGATCGGCCTGCTGACCTGCGTGACCGGCGTGTCCGGTTCGGGCAAGTCGACGCTGATCAACAACACCCTGTTCCCACTGGCGGCAACCGCGCTCAACGGTGCCAGCACGCTGGAAGCTGCGGCCCACGACAGCTGCGATGGCCTGCAGCACCTGGACAAGGTGGTGGATATCGACCAGAGCCCGATCGGGCGTACACCGCGCTCCAACCCGGCGACCTACACCGGGCTGTTCACGCCGATCCGCGAGCTGTTCAGCGGCGTGCCGGAGTCGCGCTCGCGCGGCTACGGGCCGGGGCGTTTCTCGTTCAACGTCAAGGGCGGGCGCTGCGAGGCGTGCCAGGGCGATGGCCTGATCAAGGTCGAGATGCACTTCCTGCCCGACATCTACGTGCCGTGCGACGTGTGCAAGAGCAAGCGCTACAACCGCGAAACGCTGGAGATCAAGTACAAGGGCAAGAACATCCACGAGGTGCTGGAAATGACCATCGAGGAAGCCCGCGAGTTCTTCGATGCGGTGCCGGCACTGGCGCGCAAACTGCAGACGCTGATGGACGTGGGCCTGTCGTACATCAAGCTGGGCCAGTCGGCGACCACGCTGTCCGGTGGTGAGGCGCAGCGGGTCAAGCTGTCACGCGAGCTGTCCAAGCGCGATACCGGCAAGACGCTGTACATCCTCGATGAGCCGACCACTGGCCTGCACTTTGCCGATATCCAGCAACTGCTGGACGTGCTGCATCGCCTGCGTGACCACGGCAACACCGTGGTAGTGATCGAGCACAACCTGGACGTGATCAAGACCGCCGACTGGCTGGTGGACCTTGGGCCGGAAGGCGGCTCCAAGGGCGGACAGATCATCGCCTGCGGCACGCCGGAGGAGCTGGCCGAGATGAAGCAGTCGCACACGGGGTATTACCTCAAGCCGCTGCTGGCGCGCGACCGGGCCTGAACTGCAGGAGCCTGCCTTGCCGGCTCCTGCACAGCGGCATGCGGGCACAAAAAAAGGCCATCGGGTACGCCCCGATGGCCTTTTTCGTTGCGCGGCGGATTACATCTGCGATTGCAGGTAGTTCTCCAGGCCCAGCGACTTGATCAGACCCTGCTGCTTCTCCAGCCAGTAGGTGTGATCTTCTTCGGTGTCGGCCAACTGCACGCGCAGGATGTCACGGCTGACGTAGTCCTTGTGCAGCTCGCACAGCTCGATGCCTTTGCACAGCGCAGCGCGCACCTTGTACTCAAGGCGCAGGTCGGCGGCGATCATCTCGGGCACGGTGGTACCGATGTCCAGGTCGTCCGGGCGCATGCGCGGGGTGCCTTCGAGCATGAGAATGCGGCGCATCAGGGCGTCGGCGTGTTGTGCCTCTTCTTCCATCTCGTGGTTGATACGCTCGTAGAGCTTGCTGAAGCCCCAGTCTTCGTACATGCGCGAGTGGATGAAGTATTGGTCACGTGCCGCCAGTTCGCCCGTCAGCAACGTGTTGAGATAATCGATTACGTCCGGGTGACCTTGCATTGCCCTGACTCTCCCTGTGTGAAAGCCATAGTTTGAACCAGGATGACTGTAAGGTCACTGCAAATTGCGCTAAAACCGCTAAAAAAGTGGGTAAACAGTAGTCAATTGCATTGAAAAACCGCCCAGATGAGGGCGGTTCTTCTTATCACTTCGACTTAGGCCAGATTGAGACCCAATGCCTTTGCGATTCCCCCTCCGTAGGCCGGATCGGCCTTGAAGAAGTGCTGCAGCTGACGCTCCACGACATCGCGCGAGACGCTGGCCATGGTGCCGGCGATGTTGGCGATCAGCAGGGCCTTCTGCTCATCGTTCATCAGGCGGAACAGCGCACCGGCGTGACTGTAGTAGTCGGTGTCTTCACGATGATCGTAACGGTCTGCTGCGCCACCGAGGGCCAGTGCAGGCTCAGCGTACTGCGGGGCCTGCTTGGGTGCGTCGGCGTAGCTGTTGGGCTCGTAGTTGGGCGCCGCGCCGCCGTTGCTGCCAAAGGCCATCGAACCATCGCGCTGGTAGCTGTTCACCGGGCTGCGTGGGGCGTTTACCGGCAGTTGCTGGTGGTTGGTACCCACACGGTAACGGTGAGCGTCTGCGTAGGCGAATACGCGGCCCTGCAGCATGCGGTCTGGCGACAGCCCCACACCGGGGATCATGTTGCTGGGGCCGAACGCGGCCTGCTCGACTTCGGCAAAGTAGTTGAGCGGGTTGCGGTTGAGCTCCAGTTCGCCCACCTCGATCAGCGGATAGTCCTTCTGCGACCAGGTCTTGGTCACGTCGAACGGGTTCTCGGCACGGCTGGCGGCCTCGGCTTCGCTCATGACCTGGATGCACACGCTCCATTTCGGGAAGTCACCGCGCTCGATTGCTTCGAACAGGTCGCGCTGGGCGTAATCCGGGTCGGTACCAGCCAGGCGGGCCGCCTCGGCAGGCGCCAGGTTCTTGATGCCCTGCTTGGTCTTGAAGTGCCACTTGACCCAGGTACGCTGGCCCTGTGCGTTGATCAGGCTGTAGGTGTGGCTGCCGAAACCGTGCATGTGACGGTAACCGTCCGGGATGCCGCGGTCGGAAAACAGGATGGTGACCTGGTGCAGCGATTCGGGCGAATGCGACCAGAAGTCCCACATCATCTGCGGGCTTTTCAGGTTGCTTTGAGGCAGGCGCTTCTGGGTGTGGATGAAGTCCGGGAACTTCAACGGATCACGGATGAAGAACACCGGCGTGTTGTTGCCCACGATGTCCCAGTTGCCTTCCTCGGTGTAGAACTTGAGTGCAAAACCCCGAGGGTCACGCTCGGTATCGGCCGAACCCCGCTCGCCACCCACGGTGGAGAAACGCAGGAAGGTCTCGGTCTGCTTGCCGACGCTGCTGAACAGCTTGGCGCAGGTGTACTGGGTGATATCGCGGCTGACGGTAAACGTGCCATAGGCACCCGACCCCTTGGCGTGTACACGGCGCTCAGGGATGTTCTCGCGGTTGAAGTGCGCAAGCTTTTCAATCAGGTGGAAGTCTTCCAGCAACAACGGACCCCGCGGGCCTGCCGAACGCGAGTTCTGGTTGTCGGCGACCGGCGCGCCACTGGCGGTGGTCAGCGTTTTGTTCTGGCTCATGCACTCTCTCCTTAATCAGACTTTTGCGGCCGGCTAATCGGCGTAGGCAGAAGTATCGACCAGGAACATGACACCATCAAATTCATTACATGACTGAGATCAATAGATTATTTCAATTCATGCAGAAACAAAAAACCGGGCACTGGGCCCGGTTCCTTGTTACAGACTGTTCGCCTTACTCAGCAGCTTCAACCGAGCCACCAACAGGACGATCAACCAGCTCGACGTACGCCATAGGTGCGTTATCGCCAGCGCGGAAACCGCACTTGAGGATACGCAGGTAGCCGCCCTGACGGGTGGCATAGCGCTTGCCCAGATCGTTGAACAGCTTACCGACGATTTCTTTCGAACGGGTACGGTCGAAAGCCAGACGACGGTTAGCAACGCTGTCTTCCTTGGCCAGGGTGATCAGCGGCTCGGCAACGCGGCGCAGTTCCTTGGCTTTTGGCAGAGTAGTTTTGATCAGCTCGTGCTCGAACAGCGACACCGCCATGTTCTGGAACATGGCCTTACGGTGAGAGCTGGTACGGCTCAGGTGACGTCCACTTTTACGATGACGCATGGGTTCATTCCTTACCAAACACTACGTTCGGTGATTACGACGATCAGGCAGTCGCCTTGTCGTCCTTCTTAAGACTTGCAGGCGGCCAGTTGTCGAGGCGCATGCCGAGGGACAGACCACGGGAGGCCAGAACGTCCTTGATTTCGGTCAAGGATTTCTTGCCCAGGTTCGGAGTCTTCAACAGTTCTACTTCGGTACGCTGAATCAGGTCGCCGATGTAGTAAATGTTCTCCGCCTTAAGGCAGTTGGCCGAACGCACGGTCAATTCCAGATCGTCAACCGGACGAAGCAGGATCGGATCGATCTCGTCTTCCTGTTCGACTACCACTGGTTCGCTGTCACCCTTGAGGTCGACGAATGCAGCCAACTGCTGTTGCAGGATGGTTGCAGCACGACGGATTGCCTCTTCAGGATCCAGAGTACCGTTGGTTTCCAGATCAATAACCAGCTTGTCCAGGTTAGTACGCTGCTCGACACGGGCGTTTTCCACCACGTATGCGATACGGCGAACCGGGCTGAACGAAGAGTCGAGCTGCAAGCGACCAATGCTGCGGCTTTCGTCTTCATCGCTCTGACGCGAATCGGCCGGTTCATAACCACGACCACGAGCTACGGTGAGCTTCATGTTCAAGGCGCCATTGGACGCCAGGTTAGCGATTACGTGATCGGGGTTAACGATCTCGACATCATGATCCAGCTGAATATCGGCAGCGGTAACCACCCCCGAACCCTTCTTCGACAAGGTCAGCGTAACTTCGTCACGACCGTGCAGTTTGATAGCCAGGCCTTTCAGGTTCAACAGGATTTCAATGACGTCTTCCTGAACACCTTCGATGGCGGAGTACTCGTGGAGTACACCGTCGATCTCGGCCTCGACTACTGCACAGCCAGGCATGGAGGACAACAGGATGCGGCGCAGCGCGTTGCCCAGGGTATGGCCAAAACCACGCTCGAGAGGCTCGAGAGTGATTTTAGCGCGGGTTGGACTGACGACCTGCACATCGATGTGGCGGGGCGTCAGGAACTCATTTACCGAAATCTGCATGGATGCACCTATTTTCTAGCCCTTACTTGGAGTAGAGCTCGACAATCAGGCTTTCGTTGATGTCGGCAGACAGATCACTGCGAGCAGGAACGTTCTTGAAAACGCCCGACTTCTTCGCGGTGTCTACATCTACCCACTCAACGCGGCCACGCTGGGCGCACAGTTCAAGGGCTTGAACAATGCGCAGCTGGTTCAGCGACTTCTCGCGAACCGCGACCACGTCACCCGGACGAACTTGGTAGGACGGAACGTTTACAGTCTTGCCGTTAACGCTGATCGCTTTGTGCGAAACCAGCTGACGGGATTCGGCACGAGTAGCGCCAAAGCCCATACGATAAACGACGTTATCCAGACGGCATTCGAGCAGTTGCAGCAGGTTCTCACCAGTAGCGCCCTTCGAGGAGGCCGCTTGCTTGTAGTAACCGCTGAACTGACGCTCGAGCACGCCGTAGATACGACGGACTTTTTGCTTTTCACGCAGCTGGGTGCCGTAGTCGGACTGACGACCGCGGCGCTGACCGTGAATACCTGGGGCTGCTTCGATGTTGCACTTCGATTCCAGAGCGCGAACGCCGCTCTTCAGGAACAGATCGGTGCCTTCACGACGAGACAGTTTGCATTTTGGACCAATGTAACGTGCCATTTATCTGTCTCCTGATTACACGCGGCGCTTCTTCGGCGGACGGCACCCGTTATGCGGGATTGGCGTCACGTCGGTGATGCTGGCGATCTTGTAGCCACAGCCGTTCAGAGCACGAACAGCGGACTCACGACCTGGACCTGGACCCTTGACGTTGACGTCGAGGTTCTTCAGACCATATTCCAGCGCAGCTTGACCAGCACGCTCAGCAGCTACTTGAGCAGCGAACGGGGTGGACTTGCGGGAACCGCGGAAACCCGAACCGCCGGAGGTAGCCCAGGACAGGGCGTTACCTTGACGATCGGTAATGGTCACGATGGTGTTGTTAAAGGACGCATGGATGTGGGCGATGCCATCAACCACTGTCTTTTTAACTTTTTTACGAGGACGAGCAGCAGGTTTTGCCATGTCTATATTCCTGTCGATTCGCTGGTGCGATTACTTGCGGATCGGCTTACGCGGACCTTTACGGGTACGCGCGTTGGTCTTGGTACGCTGACCGCGTACTGGCAGACCCCGACGATGACGCAGGCCGCGGTAGCAACCCAGGTCCATCAACCGCTTGATTTTCATGTTGATGTCGCGACGCAGGTCACCTTCAGTGGTGAACTTCGCAACTTCGCTACGCAGCTGTTCAATCTGCTCGTCGCTCAGATCTTTGATCTTCACGGCTGGGTTGACCCCAGTGTCTGCACAGATTTTCTGTGCAGTTGTGCGACCGACACCATAGATGTAGGTCAGCGAGATAACAGTGTGCTTGTTATCTGGAATGTTAACGCCTGCAATACGGGCCATTCAGTGGGACTCCAATTGACAGCTACCTACGCCCCGGAAGCCAAGAAATAGGGCGCGAGATAATATCGCTGTAGAAACAAATAATCAACCCAGCAGCGCACTAGCTGCTGGGTTTGAAGCACAGATCACACTCAGCCTTGGCGCTGCTTGTGACGTGGTTCCGCGCTGCAAATCACTCGCACAACACCTTCGCGGCGAATAATTTTGCAGTTACGGCACAGCTTTTTCACCGATGCACGAACTTTCATCACCAACTCCTCGAACCTTAAGGGTCTCTCAGCGCAGCATTCCGCTGCCACCGTAGCCTTTCAGGTTGGCTTTCTTCATCAGGGATTCGTACTGGTGCGAAACGAGGTGCGATTGTACTTGGGACATGAAGTCCATCACAACCACTACCACAATCAGCAACGAGGTCCCGCCAAGGTAGAACGGAACGTTTGCCGCTACCACCAGGAACTGGGGCAACAGACACACGGCCGTCATATAAAGAGCACCGAACATGGTCAAGCGGGTCAGAACGCCATCAATGTAGCGCGCCGACTGCTCGCCTGGACGGATGCCCGGAATAAAGGCACCGGACTTCTTCAGGTTTTCCGCTACGTCTTTCGGATTGAACATCAACGCCGTATAGAAGAAGCAGAAGAAAATAATCCCTGCACTAAACAGCAGAATATTCAACGGCTGACCAGGAGCGATCGACTGCGAGATGTCCTGCAGCCAGCCCATACCTTCAGACTGACCAAACCAGGCACCCAGCGAAGCCGGGAACAGCAAAATGCTGCTTGCGAAAATGGCTGGGATGACCCCGGCCATGTTCACCTTCAGCGGCAAGTGGCTAGTCTGCGCAGCGAAGACCTTGCGGCCCTGCTGACGCTTGGCGTAGTGAACGGCGATTCGACGCTGACCACGCTCAATGAACACCACAAAACCGATAATCGCTACTGCCAGCAAACCGATAGCGACCAGAGCGAAAATGTTGATATCGCCCGTACGTGCAGACTCGAAAGACTGCCCGATTGCTCTCGGAAGACCGGCGACGATACCTGCGAAAATCAACATCGAGATACCGTTGCCTACACCGCGCTCCGTGATTTGCTCACCCAGCCACATCATGAACATCGCACCCGCCACAAACGTGGAGACAGCGACGAAATGGAAGCCAAAGTCAGCAGAAAACGCTACACCCTGACCGGCCAGGCCGATGGACATGCCAACAGCCTGGACCAGCGCCAGGATAACGGTGCCGTAGCGGGTGTACTGGCTGATCTTGCGACGGCCAGCTTCACCTTCCTTCTTCAACTGCTCCAGCTGCGGGCTGACGGCGGTCATCAGCTGCATGATGATCGATGCCGAAATGTACGGCATGATCCCCAGTGCAAAGATGCTCATCCGTTCCAGCGCGCCGCCGGAAAACATGTTGAACAAGCTAAGAATGGTCCCCTCATTCTGTCGAAACAGTTCCGCCAGCCGGTCCGGGTTGATGCCTGGAACTGGGATGTGTGCGCCTATCCGATAGACGATGATCGCCAGAAACAGAAAACGCAGACGAGCCCAAAGTTCAGACATCCCGCCTTTACCGAGCGAAGAGAGAGCACCTTGCTTAGCCATTTATTCCTCGAACTTGCCGCCAGCTGCTTCGATAGCCGCACGCGCACCTTTGGTGGCTGCGATACCCTTGATGGTGACCGCGCGAGTAACTTCGCCGGACAGCATGATTTTCACACGCTGTACGTTTTGGTTAATCACGTTGGCATCCTTCAAGGATTGCACGGTGACAACGTCGCCTTCCACTTTGGCCAACTCGGACAGACGCACTTCTGCGCGGTCCATGGCTTTCAGGGAAACGAAGCCGAATTTCGGCAGACGACGGTGCAGCGGCTGTTGACCGCCTTCAAAGCCTGGAGCGATGGTGCCACCGGAGCGGGAGGTCTGACCTTTGTGGCCACGGCCACCGGTCTTGCCCAAACCACTACCGATACCACGACCCGGACGATGCTTCTCGCGACGGGAACCCGGCGCTGGACTCAGATCATTGAGTTTCATCGATTAACCCTCGACGCGCAGCATGTAGTAAGCCTTGTTGATCATCCCGCGATTCTCGGGAGTATCCAGGACTTCTACAGTGTGACCGATGCGGCGCAGACCCAGACCCTTAACACACAGTTTGTGGTTAGGGAGACGGCCGGCGGTGCTTTTGATCAGCGTTACTTTGACGGTAGCCATGATCAGCGGATCTCCTCGACGCTCTTGCCGCGCTTGGCAGCAATGGATTCAGGAGATTGCATAGCCTTCAGACCCTTGAAAGTGGCATGAACCACGTTCACTGGGTTGGTCGAGCCGTAGCACTTGGCCAGGACGTTCTGAACGCCAGCAACTTCCAGGACAGCACGCATCGCGCCACCGGCGATGATACCGGTACCGTCGGAAGCAGGCTGCATGTACACCTTCGAAGCGCCGTGGGCGGACTTGGTGGCGTACTGCAGAGTGGTGCCGTTCAGGTCTACCTGAATCATGTTGCGACGGGCAGCTTCCATGGCTTTCTGGATCGCAGCAGGTACTTCGCGCGATTTGCCACGGCCGAAACCAACGCGACCCTTGCCATCACCTACCACGGTCAACGCGGTGAAGGTGAAGATACGGCCGCCTTTTACGGTTTTGGCTACGCGGTTAACTTGAACCAGCTTCTCGATGTAGCCTTCGTCGCGCTTTTGATCGTTATTTGACATAACTTAGAACTCCAGTCCGCCTTCACGAGCACCATCTGCCAGCGCTTTAACGCGGCCGTGGTACTTGAAGCCAGAACGGTCAAAGGCAACTTGAGATACACCGGCGGCTTTCGCGCGCTCAGCTACCAGCTTGCCAACCTTAGTGGCCGCGTCGATGTTGCCAGTGGCGCCATCACGCAGGTCTTTGTCCAAAGTCGAGGCGCTGGCCAGGACTTTGCTGCCGTCGGCCGAAATGACCTGGGCATAGATGTGCTGCGAGGAGCGGAACACGCAGAGACGCACGACTTCGAGTTCGTGCATTTTCAGGCGTGCTTTGCGAGCGCGACGCAGTCGAGTAACTTTTTTGTCGGTCATTTGCTATGCCCTACTTCTTCTTGGCTTCTTTACGACGGACGACTTCGTCCGCGTAACGCACACCCTTGCCTTTGTACGGCTCTGGTGGACGGAAGTCGCGGATTTCAGCGGCCACCTGACCTACCAGCTGCTTGTCGATACCCTTGATCAGGATGTCGGTCTGGCTAGGGGTCTCAGCGGTGATGCCCTCAGGCAGTTCATAATCCACTGGGTGCGAGAAGCCGAGCGCCAGGTTCAGCACGGTGCCCTTGGCTTGCGCCTTGTAACCAACACCGACCAGCTGGAGCTTGCGCTCGAAGCCTTGGCTTACGCCCTGGACCATGTTGTTCACGAGTGCACGGGTAGTGCCGGCCATTGCGCGAGTTTGTTGGTCGCCGTTGCGAGCAGCGAAACGCAGCTCACCAGCTTCTTCAACAACTTCAACGGACGAGTGAACGTTCAGTTCGAGAGTGCCCTTGGCACCCTTCACCGAAAGCTGTTGGCCGACGAATTTGACTTCGACACCGGCTGGCAGCTTAACGGGGTTCTTAGCGACGCGAGACATGCTTATCCCCCCTTAGAACACTGTGCAGAGTACTTCGCCGCCGACACCGGCAGCGCGCGCAGCACGATCAGTCATCACACCTTTGTTGGTGGAGACGATAGACACGCCCAGACCGCCACGTACTTTCGGCAGTTCTTCGACGGACTTGTACTGACGCAGGCCTGGACGACTTACGCGCTTGACTTCCTCGATGACCGGACGGCCTTCGAAGTATTTCAGCTCGATGGACAGCGAAGGTTTGACTTCACTGCTGACCTGATAACCCGCGATGTAACCTTCGTCTTTCAGAACTTTGGCTACAGCCACCTTCAGGGTCGAGGACGGCATGCTTACGACGGACTTTTCAGCCATCTGGGCATTACGGATTCGAGTTAGCATGTCCGCTAACGGGTCCTGCATACTCATGGGCTAGACGCTCCTGATACAAGAAAAATTAGCCTTTCGGCTACTACAGTCACCTGAACACAACGGGCAAAAAACCCGGGCTCAGGTGAGCCGGTCATTCTAGACACATCCCAGAAACGAAACAAGCCCCATAAGGGGCTTGTTTCGTTGCAAGATCACCGGCGGTCGGAAGATCACTCCCCCGCCGCCAGGGCCCTGCCGGTACGTCTTACCAGCTGGCTTTGACCAGACCTGGAACGTCACCGCGCATTGCTGCTTCACGCAGCTTGTTACGGCCGAGGCCGAACTTGCGGTAAACGCCGTGTGGACGACCGGTGATGCGGCAGCGGTTACGCATGCGCGAGGCGCTTGCGTCACGTGGCTGCTTCTGCAGAGCGATCGAGGCTGCCCAACGTTCTTCTGGAGTTGCATTCAGATTAACGATGGTAGCTTTGAGCTCAGCACGCTTCTTGGCGTATTTAGCAACCGTGAGCTGACGCTTCAGCTCGCGGTTTTTCATGCTCTTCTTGGCCATTTTCCTACTCCAATCAGTTGCGGAACGGGAATTTGAAAGCGCGCAGCAGAGCGCGACCTTCGTCATCCGTACGAGCAGTGGTGGTCAGGGTAATGTCCAGACCGCGCAGAGCATCGATCTTGTCGTAGTCGATTTCCGGGAAGATGATCTGCTCTTTCACGCCCATGCTGTAGTTGCCACGACCGTCGAAGGACTTGGCATTCAGGCCGCGGAAGTCGCGAACCCGAGGCAGGGAGATCGCCAGCAGGCGGTCCAGGAATTCGTACATACGATCACGGCGCAGAGTGACTTTGACGCCGATCGGCCAGCCCTCACGGACTTTAAAGCCCGCGATGGATTTCCGAGCGAAAGTCACAACGGCTTTTTGACCGGTGATCTTCTCGAGGTCAGCTACAGCGTGCTCGATGACTTTCTTGTCGCCGACAGCTTCGCCCAGACCCATGTTCAGGGTGATCTTGGTAACGCGCGGAACTTCCATCACGTTCGCCAGCTTAAGTTCTTCCTTAAGCTTGGGAGCAATTTCCTTCCGGTAAATCTCTTTCAGTCGTGCCATGGTCTTCTACCTAGCAGTGTTCAAGCATCAACCGCTTTTTGGGTCGACTTGAAGACACGAATTTTTTTGCCTTCTTCTACTTTGAAACCAACGCGGTCAGCCTTGTTGGTTTCGCCGTTGAAGATGGCGACGTTGGAAGCGTGCAGTGGCGCTTCTTTCTCGACGATACCGCCTTGTACGCCCGACATAGGGTTAGGCTTGGTATGACGCTTCACCAGGTTGATCCCACCAACGACCAGACGGTCGTCAGCGAGAACCTTGAGCACCTTACCGCGCTTACCTTTGTCTTTGCCGGCGATCACGATGATCTCGTCGTCACGACGAATCTTTTGCATGTCGGATCTCCTTACAGCACTTCTGGGGCGAGCGAGACGATCTTCATGAACTTCTCAGTACGAAGTTCACGGGTCACTGGCCCAAAGATACGGGTGCCGATCGGCTCTTGCTTGTTGTTCAGCAGAACAGCAGCATTGCCATCAAAGCGGATGATGGAGCCGTCAGCACGACGGACACCGTGGCGAGTGCGGACTACAACAGCAGTCATCACCTGGCCTTTCTTCACTTTACCGCGAGGAATTGCTTCCTTGACGGTTACCTTGATGATGTCACCGATACCGGCGTAGCGACGGTGCGAACCGCCGAGCACCTTGATGCACATGACGCGACGAGCGCCGCTGTTATCGGCCACATCGAGCATGGATTGAGTCTGAATCATAAAATTTCTCCGACCCCTAGCCCTTAGACTTCAACAGCGCGTTCGAGAACTTCAACCAGTGCCCAGGACTTGGTCTTGGCCAGCGGACGAGTCTCGCGGATGGAGACCTTGTCGCCGATGTGGCACTGGTTGGTTTCGTCGTGCGCGTGCAGCTTAGTCGAACGCTTAACGTATTTACCGTAGATCGGGTGCTTTACGCGACGCTCGATCAGTACGGTGATGGTTTTGTCCATCTTGTCGCTGACGACACGGCCAGTCAGCGTACGGACGGTTTTTTCAGCTTCAGCCATGATCACTTACCTGCCTGCTGGTTGAGCACAGTTTTCACGCGAGCGATGTCACGCTTAACTTGCGAGAGCAGGTGCGACTGCCCCAACTGGCCAGTTGCCTTCTGCATACGCAGATTGAACTGGTCGCGCAGCAAGCCGAGCAGTTGCTCGTTCAGCTGCTGTGCTGATTTTTCACGAAGTTCATTCGCTTTCATCACATCACCGTCCGCTTAACAAAGGAGGTGGCGAGAGGCAGCTTTGCAGCCGCCAAGGCGAATGCCTCACGCGCCAGCTCTTCAGAAACACCCTCGATCTCGTACAGGACCTTGCCTGGCTGGATCTGGGCAACCCAGTACTCCACGGAACCCTTACCTTTACCCATCCGCACTTCGAGAGGCTTCTTGGAGATCGGCTTGTCCGGGAATACACGGATCCAGATCTTGCCGCCACGTTTTACGTGACGGGTCAGGGCACGACGTGCCGATTCGATCTGGCGAGCGGTGAGACGACCGCGAGCAACAGCTTTCAGAGCAAACTCGCCGAAGCTGACTTTGCTACCGCGCAGTGCCAGACCACGGTTGTGGCCAGTCATCTGCTTGCGGAATTTTGTACGCTTTGGTTGCAACATTTGGCGTACCCCTTACTTAGCAGCTTTTTTACGAGGCGCTGGTGCTTGTGGTTTCAGTTCTTCTTGGCGACCACCAATAACTTCGCCTTTGAAAATCCAAACCTTCACACCGATCACACCGTAAGTGGTGTGAGCTTCGTAAGTGGCATAGTCGATGTCGGCACGCAGGGTGTGCAGTGGCACACGACCTTCGCGATACCATTCAGTACGTGCGATTTCAGCACCGCCGAGACGACCGCTCACCTGGATCTTGATGCCCTTGGCACCAATACGCATGGCGTTCTGTACGGCGCGCTTCATGGCGCGACGGAACATCACACGACGCTCCAGCTGCTGAGCTACGCTCTGAGCTACCAGCATACCGTCGAGTTCCGGCTTGCGGATCTCTTCGATATTGATGTGCACAGGCACACCCATTTGCTTGGTCAGGTCCTGACGCAGTTTCTCAACATCTTCACCTTTCTTCCCGATAACGATACCTGGACGAGCGGTGTGGATGGTGATGCGTGCAGTTTGAGCCGGACGATGGATATCGATACGGCTAACGGACGCGCTTTTTAGTTTGTCTTGGAGGTACTCACGCACATTCAGATCTGCGAGCAAATAGTCCGCATAAGTCCGACCGTCTGCGTACCAGACGGAGGTGTGCTCCTTGACGATTCCCAGGCGAATGCCAGTGGGATGTACTTTCTGACCCATCTGATCGACTCCGTTACTTGTCCGCAACCTTGACAGTGATATGGCAAGACCGCTTGACGATGCGATCAGCGCGGCCTTTGGCACGCGGCATGATGCGCTTCAGCGAACGCCCTTCGTTGACGAAAACGGTGGAGACCTTCAGGTCATCAACGTCTGCGCCTTCGTTATGCTCGGCGTTGGCTACGGCCGACTCGAGGACTTTCTTCATGATTTCAGCGGCTTTTTTGCTGCTGAAGGCCAACAGGTTGAGCGCTTCGCCCACCTTCTTCCCGCGGATCTGGTCGGCGACCAAGCGGGCTTTCTGGGCGGAGATGCGAGCGCCCGACAACTTAGCGGCTACTTCCATTTCCTTACCCCTTAACGCTTGGCTTTCTTGTCAGCCACGTGCCCGCGGTAGGTGCGGGTACCGGCGAACTCGCCCAGTTTATGGCCGACCATGTCTTCGTTCACGAGAACTGGGACGTGTTGGCGACCGTTGTGTACCGCGATGGTCAGACCGACCATTTGTGGCAGGATCATCGAACGGCGCGACCAGGTCTTAACTGGTTTGCGATCGTTCTTTTCCGCCGCCACTTCGATCTTCTTCAGTAGGTGAAGATCGATAAAAGGACCTTTTTTCAGAGAACGTGGCACTGTCGTATCCCTCTATTTACTTGCGACGACGGACGATCATTTTGTCGGTACGCTTATTACCACGAGTCTTCGCGCCCTTAGTCGGGAAGCCCCATGGCGATACCGGATGACGACCACCGGAGGTACGACCTTCACCACCACCATGTGGGTGGTCAACCGGGTTCATGGCAACACCACGAACGGTTGGGCGAACGCCACGCCAGCGTTTGGCACCAGCTTTACCCAGCGAACGCAGGCTGTGCTCGGAGTTCGAGACTTCGCCCAGGGTCGCACGGCACTCAGCCAGGACTTTACGCATTTCACCAGAGCGCAGACGCAGGGTCACATAGACACCTTCGCGAGCGATCAGCTGAGCCGAAGCACCAGCGGAACGAGCGATCTGTGCACCTTTGCCCGGCTTCAGTTCGATGCCGTGAATGGTGCTACCCACTGGAATGTTGCGCAGTTGCAGGGAGTTGCCTGGCTTGATTGGAGCCAGAGCACCTGCGATCAGCTGGTCGCCAGCACTCACGCCTTTAGGGGCGATGATGTAGCGGCGCTCGCCGTCTGCGTAGCAGAGCAGTGCGATGTGAGCAGTACGGTTCGGGTCGTATTCGATACGCTCGACAGTGGCGACGATGCCGTCCTTGTCGTTGCGACGGAAGTCGACCATACGGTAATGCTGCTTATGACCACCACCTACGTGACGCGTAGTGATGCGGCCATTGTTGTTACGACCACCAGACTTCGATTTCTTCTCGAGCAGCGGTGCGTGAGGAGCGCCTTTATGCAGCTCCTTGTTGACCACCTTGACCACGAAACGGCGGCCAGGGGAAGTCGGTTTGCATTTAACGATTGCCATGATGCACCCCTTCCTTACTCAGCACTGCTGCTGAAATCGAGATCTTGGCCGGGTTGAAGGGAGATGATCGCCTTCTTCCAGTCATTACGCTTGCCCAGACCGCGAGCGGTACGCTTGGTCTTACCCAGAACGTTCAGGGTAGTCACGCTTTCCACTTTCACGCTGAACAGGCTTTCGACGGCCTTCTTGATTTCCAGCTTGGTTGCGTCGGTAGCAACCTTGAAAACGAACTGGCCTTTCTTGTCAGCCAGAACCGTGGCCTTCTCGGAAACGTGCGGGCCAAGTAGAACTTTAAATACGCGTTCCTGGTTCATCCCAGCAGCTCCTCGAATTTCTTCACGGCCGACACGGTGATCAACACCTTGTCGTATGCGATCAGACTGACCGGATCGGAACCCTGTACGTCACGTACGTCGACGTGCGGCAGATTGCGAGCAGCCAGGTACAGATTCTGATCAACAGCATCAGAAACGATCAGTACGTCGCTCAGACCCATGCCGTTCAGTTTGTTCAGCAGGTCTTTGGTTTTCGGTGCTTCAACAGCGAAGTCCTGAACCACGACCAGACGGTCGGTACGCACCAGCTCGGCGAGGATGGAACGCATTGCTGCGCGGTACATCTTCTTGTTGAGCTTCTGCGAGTGGTCTTGAGGACGAGCTGCGAAAGTGGTACCGCCGCCACGCCAGATTGGGCTACGGATAGTACCGGCACGAGCGCGGCCAGTGCCTTTCTGACGCCATGGGCGCTTGCCGCCACCAGCAACGTCGGAACGGGTTTTCTGCTGCTTGGTGCCCTGACGGCCGCCGGCCATGTAGGCCACGACTGCTTGGTGTACCAGCGTCTCGTTGAATTCGCCGCCGAAAGTCAGTTCGGAAACTTCGATCGCTTGAGCGTCATTTACATTTAGTTGCATGTCAGCTTCCCCTTAACCGCGAGCCTTGGCAGCCGGACGCACAACCAGATTGCCGCCAGTAGCGCCAGGAACGGCACCCTTGACCAGCAACAGATTGCGTTCAGCGTCGACGCGCACTACTTCGAGGGACTGAACGGTCACGCGCTCGGCGCCCATGTGACCGGACATTTTTTTGCCCTTGAATACACGACCAGGAGTCTGGCACTGGCCGATAGAGCCCGGGACGCGGTGGGAAACGGAGTTACCGTGGGTATTGTCTTGACCGCGGAAATTCCAACGCTTGATGGTACCGGCAAAGCCTTTACCTTTCGACTGACCGGTAACATCTACCATTTGGCCAGCAGCGAAGATTTCTGCATTGATCAAGTCGCCAGCCTGGTACTCGCCTTCTTCAAGACGGAATTCCCAGACACCGCGACCAGCGGCAACGTTCGCTTTAGCGAAGTGACCTGCTTGAGCAGCAGTCACACGCGAAGCGCGACGCTCGCCAACAGTGACTTGCACTGCGCGATAGCCATCAGTTTCTTCGGTTTTGAACTGGGTGACGCGATTCGGCTCGATCTCAATGACCGTGACCGGAATGGAGACACCTTCTTCGGTGAAAATACGGGTCATACCGCATTTACGACCGACTACACCAATAGTCATGTTGTAAACCTCATGAGTGTACGGGGCTTTCACCCGCTATGGCCGCCCATTTCAGAGCGTTACACGACTAAGACCCGAGTCTTAGCCGAGGCTGATCTGCACTTCCACGCCTGCCGCAAGATCGAGCTTCATAAGAGCATCAACGGTTTTATCCGTTGGCTGGACGATGTCCAGTACGCGCTTATGAGTACGGATCTCGTACTGGTCACGCGCGTCTTTGTTGACGTGCGGGGAGACCAGAACGGTGAACCGCTCTTTACGGGTAGGCAGTGGAATTGGACCACGCACTTGAGCACCAGTACGTTTCGCGGTTTCCACGATTTCCTGGGTGGATTGGTCGATCAGGCGATGGTCAAAAGCCTTCAACCTGATACGGATTTGCTGATTTTGCATTGGATTTCAGACTCCAGGCTGCTATTCCCACCGGGCGCACTACGCCCGTTAAAAGGAGGCGTGATTCTATAGACACCCCCACTGAGTGTCAACCCAATAAAAAAGCCCCCGCAAAAGCGGGGGCCTTTCTAAACGATCAACGATTACTCGATGATTTTGGCTACGACGCCGGCG
>NZ_QKRS01000024.1:0-4042 GCF_024261405.1 Pseudomonas sp. FBF18
TGTGCGTCAAGGGTTTATTTCAAAATAACCTCGGCACATAGGTCAGCATGAGCATTTCAAGACTGAAGCGTCTTTTTCAGGTAGTAGCGCTGATAACCAGGCGGGCAATCCTCCAGCATCCCCATGATGTGGTATCCCTGCTTCTGGTAGAAGTCAGGGGCCTGGAAGCTATAGGTATAAAGAAACAAACCGGTGCAGCCCCGCGCCCGCGCCTCCTCTTCGGCTCGCATCAGCAGTTCGCTGCCCAACCCATGACCGCGTGCGGCATCGCTCAACCAGAAGTAGTCGATATAGAGCCAACCCATTGCGAAATGACCGAACAGCCCACCTCTCACCTGGCCCCCGCCATCGCGGGCATACAGCTGGAAATCTTCATAGGTGTAAGGGCCGATCTGTTCGATGTTGAAGCGGCGCAGCCCTTCACGCACCACTGCCATGGCATCGGCGTCAGCGCCCAGGGTGAATCGGTAAGGGGCATCTGTCATAAGCTCTCCTGTGCGGCATTGGACTACATGAGTACGCTGCGAGCCTGCAGGCGCCGGCTCGCACCGGATGTTAAATCGGAATTCGGGTTCACAGGTAGAAGGAGGCTCGCCAGGGGGCAGCACGAACGTCAGCCAAGGTAGCGAATCATGCGCAGAAACGAGGAGGGATGGATGGAGCAGAAGAAGAGAAGGTAAAGCGCAGGAAGCAGCCAGCCCTCGAACGAAGGATGGTGTCCCAGGCAGGGTTCGAACCTGCAACCTTCCCCTTAGGAGGGGGATGCTCTATCCAATTGAGCTACTGAGACGTGCGTCTGGCGTACATGGCCCGCCATACGGAACGGCGAGCATGTTACCCAGCGAGCCAGGATTTGTCATGTCGTCTCTGCGCTTTTTACCAGTAGGTGGTTTCCAGCCTCAGGCACGTACGCCTGCCTCCTGCAAAACCATCAGCAAGCGGCGCACTGCATCGTCAAGACTGGTCGAGTTGTCCACCCGCCGAACCCGATCATCAACCTGTGTCATAGACTGCTGGTTGCGCGCCATTCGCTGCTCGATCTCGTGCTGCCCCTCCCTGCCCCGTTGAAGCAATCGCCCGCGCAATACCTGCGGATTCACACAAAGCAATATGGGCAACAGGTCCGGGTACTTCGCCTGCGCCACCGGCAGGTGCGCGCGCGACCCGTTGACCATCACGTGCCAGCCTTCGGCAAGCCACGCATCTATATAAGCAGGAACCCCATAAGCCAACCCATTGGCGCGCCACTGCAGGGCAAATTCGCCACGGTCAGCCATCTGCTCGAACTGCTGGACCGATACGGCGACTGCGTCTTCCCCCACCGCCTCGGCGGAGCGGGTGATGACACGCTTAGGAATGCGCACATGGCTTGCCAGCAAAAGCTCACGCGCCGCATCCAGAAGACTGTCCTTGCCGGCACCGGACGGCCCCATCAAATAGATCACCCTGCCCGCCCCCGCCAAGGGAACGTCGCTTGCGTCATACTGCATAGCCACTATGCTCAGAGAAAGGAAAGCTCGCGCATTTTAGGCGCATTGCACGGTCTTTGCGCCTTTGCCGGTGACGAAAAGTCGAGCCGCCGAGGTGGCCAGGCCGAGCGCCAAATGAAAACTTTTCAAACCAGTGCGCATTTCTGATAATTGGTACTGGCATAACGCCTTTACCCAGTTCAATATTTGTCACAGAATTGACGCCAAGGAACTGGCGACACTGAGGCATGATGAAGACCTCATTCGTACTCCAGGTTGAACATTTTGTCTTAACGATGGTCGTAACACTCATCGTGCGGCCGATTTCGAGAACCGCTTCCCCCTGAACTAAACCGGTCAATTATATGCGCCCAATGAAACAGGCTATCTACTCAAGCCGCACCGCTGACAAATTTGTCGTCCGCCTGCCAGACGGAATGCGTGAGCGCATTGCCGAGGTTGCGCGTAACCACCACCGCAGCATGAACTCCGAGATCATTGCACGCCTGGAGCAGAGCCTTATTCAGGAAGGTGCACTGGGCGACGAGCTGAGCATGCGCCTGGACAGCCCAGAGCTGTCACTGCACGAACGTGAACTGCTGCAACGCTTCCGCCAGCTGTCCCATCGCCAGCAAAATGCTCTGGTCGCACTGATCGCCCATGACGTCGAGATGGCCGCAGACGCTTCCTGATTCCACCCACGCACAAAAAAGCCAGCTTTCGCTGGCTTTTTTTATGCCTTGCCTTTTTACAGCAAGAAGATCGTAGCAAGGCCCAGGAAGATGAAGAACCCGCCACTGTCGGTCATGGCAGTGATCATCACACTTGCGCCCATCGCAGGATCGCGCCCCATTCGAGCAAGCGTCATCGGGATAAGAACGCCCATCAGGGCCGCCAACAGCAGGTTCAGGGTCATCGCCGCAGTCATCACTACCCCCAGCGACCAGCTGCCATAGAGCAGGTAGGCCACAACGCCGATCACGCCCCCCCACACCAGGCCATTGATCAAGGCCACCGCAAGCTCCTTGCGCATCAATCGCGCAGTATTGCCCGGGCTGACCTGATCGAGCGCCATGGCACGTACGATCATGGTAATGGTCTGGTTGCCGGAGTTGCCCCCGATACCGGCCACGATGGGCATCAGTGCAGCCAACGCCACCAGCTTCTCGATCGACCCCTCGAACAGGCCGATCACTCGCGAAGCGACAAAGGCCGTGATCAGGTTGATTGCCAGCCATGCCCAACGGTTGCGAAGCGAACGCCAGACCGAGGCGAAGATGTCTTCCTCCTCACGCAGACCCGCCATGTTGAGGACTTCGTTCTCGCTTTCCTCACGGATCAGGTCGACCATTTCGTCGATGGTCAAACGGCCGATCAGGCGATCGCTCTTGTCCACCACCGGTGCCGAAATCAGGTCATAGCGCTCAAAGGCCTGTGCCGCATCGTAGGCGTCTTCATCGGGATGAAAACTCACCGGGTCACTGGCCATGACCTCGGCAACCTGCTTGTCGGGGTCGTTCACCAGCAGCCGCTTGATGGGCAGCACACCCTTGAGCTTGCCGTCGTAATCGACCACGAACAGTTTGTCGGTATGGCTTGGCAGCTCCTTGAGCCGGCGCAGGTAACGCAACACCACCTCAAGGCTGACGTCCTCGCGGATGGTCACCATCTCGAAGTCCATCAAGGCACCGACCTGGTCCTCGTCATAGCTCAACGCGGAGCGTACGCGCTCACGCTGCTGGGCATCGAGGGTTTCCATCAGCTCATGCACGACGTCGCGCGGCAGCTCCGGCGCAAGGTCGGCCAGCTCGTCGGCGTCCATCTCCTTGGCAGCGGCAAGCAGCTCGTGATCGTCCATGTCGGCGATCAGGGTTTCCCGAACCGAATCGGATACCTCGAGCAGGATGTCACCATCACGCTCGGCCTTGACCAGTTGCCAGACCGTCAGACGATCATCCAGCGGCAGGGCTTCGAGAATGTAGGCAACGTCAGCGGAGTGCAGATCATCGAGCTTGCGTTGCAGCTCGACCAGATTCTGGCGGTGTACGAGATTTTCGACCCGATCGTTATGGTGCCCTTCCTGACGATGTGTCAGGTCTTCGACCACTCGTTGGCGCTGCAGCAATTCGACCACCTGGGCCAGGCGATCCTGCAGGCTTTCTTGCGATTTTTTTACTTCACTTTCGGTCATACGCGTACTCCACTCCCAGCAGCGGAGCACGCCAGGAGAATCAATCAGTCAGATCGTGATTGGCAAAACAAGCTATTGAGTAACTACTGGGTAAGTCCATGGTGGTATTCCACAAGCCCCGGCGGAGCTGACGGGCGCAATCATACACGGCTTGGGCTGCTCGGGCTGAAAATATTGGCCAGAACAATCGCTTGCGAGATAAAGCTGTGACAACGTACAGCTCTGACAGTGCGACGGCTGGCACACCCCAAAGAACACATTGAAGACGCAAAAGTTAGCAGAGGCCGGTAAACGCATCGATGACAGTTTATTCATCGCGCCCTTACGGAAAAGTGAAAAGCCGAAAAGCAGAAGGCCCGCTCAAAAAGCGGGCCTTCTGTTG